>NZ_NPKW01000052.1:0-108878 GCF_002265885.1 Vibrio sp. 03_296 | reverse complement strand
CGAGCAAGAGCCAAGGGCGGTAAGAAATTTCGCCACTTTCGATATCCGTCATTCCCGCGCAGGCGGGAATCCATTCCTCAGCAAACGCTGAACGCACTCTTTTCGTTGGTTTAATCGATTCAAAAACATCCTCTCGCTTTAAGATGGATCCCCGCGTTCGCGAGGATGACGAGCAAAAGCGAGGCGAGTAAGCACAAGCGAGGGCAGTAAGAAATTTTGCCACTGTCTACATTCGTTATTCCCGCGCAGGAGGGAGTCCATTCCTCAGCAAGCGTGAACGCACTCTTTTCGTTGATTTAATCGGTTCAAAAACATCCATTCGCTTTAAGATGGATCCCCGCGTTCGCAAGAATGACAAACCAAATGAGAAACGTCAGAAAAGCAAAAGTGGTGAGAAATAATAAAGAAAAGGAAACGCTGGAAGAAATCAGAATTGTCAGCACAGATCAGGCGTGCGAAAACCAACATGGATGCTCGCTACGCCCTCCGGGACGTAAACTAGCTCGCGATATTCTTAATCTGCTCAACAATTGCTTTAAGGCCATTGCCGCGTGATGGACTCAAGTGGGCAATTAAGCCTAGCTGCTCAAAGTAGGCTTCAATATCAAAGGCTTGGATCTGCTCTACCGTTTTACCATTGTAGGCAGCTAAAACTAAAGCAATTAAGCCACGAACGATTCTCGCGTCTGAGTCGGCACAAAACGTCCACATTCCGTTTTCTTGTTCTGCCACTAACCAAACTTGGCTTTCGCAACCTGCAACCATAACCTGCTCAGACTTTAGCGCATCAGGCATCACTGGCAATTTTTTACCCCATTGAATCACCTGGCGATAGCGGTCTTCCCAGCCTTTGAATTGCTGCATGGTGGCGACGATGTCCGAGCTGGTAATCTCGTTACCAAATGGAGAGGCTGGCAAATTCGACATGGCTAGGCTCCTACACAATAGGGATAAAAAGTGATGATGACATAAAGCGGTGTCAGAAAGCCGCTTGGTATTGGAGGCAGTTAGTTTTTATGCTTTTGAATCAACTTTTCAACGATACGTGCCACCGCAACAAAACCAAAGGTCGCGGTCACTACCGTCGCAGCACCAAAACCGCTGGCACAATCCATGCGTTTTGGACCTTCTGCCGTTGATTTTACGTTACAAACAGAACCATCCGCTTGCGGGTATTTTAGCTGCTCAGTGGAAAAGACACAGTCAATACCAAACTTTCGCGCGGGATTTTTTGGAAAGTTATGATGGCGACGCAAGGTATCCTTGATCTTCTTCGCCAGTGGATCTTGGATTGTTTTGGTCAAATCCGCCACTTGGATTTGTGTCGGGTCCACTTGGCCCCCTGCACCACCAACGGTAATCACTTTGATTTTGTTACTGCGACAATAAGCCAGCAAAGAAGCTTTCGCTTTGACGCTGTCAATGGCATCTAGCACGTAATCAAACTCTTTGCTGAGGTATTCGTGTTGATTGTCAGGCGTGATGAAATCGTCAATCAGGTTCACTTTGCACTCAGGGTTAATGAGTTTGACGCGCTCTGCCATCACCTCAATCTTGCTCTGGCCGACTGTTCCCGTCATTGCATGAATTTGACGGTTAATATTGGTCACACACACGTCATCCATATCGATGAGTGTCAGTTCGCCGATACCTGTGCGGGCAAGAGCTTCTACCGCCCAAGAGCCAACACCACCAATGCCAATCACACAAACATGGGCAGCACGAAGAATCTCAACTTCGCTGTTGCCGTATAAACGGCGCGTACCACCAAAACGTTGGTTGTAGCTATCAGAAGCAGGAGTATCAAGTTCGCGCATAGTGATGATTCCAAAGTCGCCAGAAAAACAAAGAGTGCGATTTATACGCACTCTTCAACAAAATGTCCAGATAGAGAAACGCTATTGTAGCTTTTCTGGTGGCAAAGCCCAAGGTGCTTGCGTTGGAGAGTTTTCCAAGCCCAGTTTCCACACGCGGCCAAAGTGTTTGTAATGGCCCGCTTCGGTGCCCGCTCGTGGGCCCATTCCGTGGTAGAGATCGAGATGATTCTGTTTTACTGCGCCACCGGTATCGAGCACGATCAACAAACGCAGTTGATGCGCACCACTCCAAGTACCGTCAGCATTCAGTAATGGCACTTCTGCCAAAATCGGCGTCCCCATTGGGAAAATCGTGCGATCGCCCGCCACCGATGCCATTGGAAGTAATGGAATCCCTGCAGAACCTGTTACAGGCGCCGCCGCTCTCGGCTCAAAGAAAACAAAAGAAGGATTTTGCTCAAGCAACTCTTGAACGGTGGCCTCATCGTTTGCAAGCACCCAGTCTTTGATCGCTTTCAACGACATCTTCTCTCTTGCAACTTGATCACGTTCAATCAACACGCGGCCAATGCTCACATAGGCTTTGTTATTTTTTCCCGCATAAGCGAAGTATTCCAATGTATCGTCATCTTCAAAATGGACAAAACCACTGCCCTGCACTTCCATGATAAACGGGTCAATCATGTTCTCTGCATAGCCCAGTTCAAGCCCTAATCCATCGAGTGCCCCATCGTAGATCTGAGCTCGCGTCGGGCAATCTTCACTGCAGTCAGGTTTAGCGTAAACTGGGTATTTAAAACGTTCATCGGCTTGATGGCGCAGCTCCATGACTGGTGAAAAATAGCCAGTAAACAGGACGTTACCTTGCTTATCTCCCCCACCTAACTGGGCCGTTTCAATGCCATAAGCACCGAGTTCGCTCGGGTCACCACTTTGCAGTACCCACTCATTTAAACGCTCATAAAGCGGTTGATACAAGTTGGCCAAACTAGGTGAATTGCTGATCACCGCTTCAGATTGACGTTGAAATTCGGTGAAGTCGCGAGGTTTGTCCGAGCTCACAAAGTCGACTCGATTGAGCACATCACTGAATTCATTGTCGAGATACTGCTGTGCACGATCGGTTGGCTGAGCACAGCCAAACAACAAGACCGATGCAAAGAGCGGAAAATAAGCTTTAATCACTGGTTACTACCCATCAAATAGAATTTGATGCAGCATGACAAAGTCGAATTTTAAGTGCAAATGAAAAAGGGACGCGATTGCAGTCCCTTACAAAAAAATGACGGATATTGAATGAGAAAACATCAATTTGGCAGCAGCATCACTGCTTATCTCAGCGAGAGATTCTGCTTCCCTTCTAATTGAAAAACGGGAAGGTAGTGCGCGTCACTATCCAACTTCATTTCGATGTACTGCTGACCAATGAATCGAAAGCGACGAGTTTCACCACCGACACGATACTCAAAATACTTGCCATCAAAATCAAAATTGGTCGTCACCAAAGAGCCGTTAACGGTGACACCACTTTCATTGAGGATCAGCACCTCACGAGCATAGGGAGCGACATCCTGCTCAACCCATTTTCCGTAAATCATGCTTTTCGGCATCGGCGGATTGATCAATCGAGTAATCAAATCGCCATACATCAACAATACAATCACGGTTCCTACAAGGGCCAAGCCCATTAGGATTCGCTCTAATAATTTGCGTTTTTTACGACGTAGCTCTTCAGTGAGTAACTGTCCGTTGACGGCGGTTGACTTTTTACTGGCAGAAGACATTTTTTTCTCGTTCATGTTTACAAGCCGCCTATGTTACACCGCTGGTCAAAGCAAACAACTCACTCAGATCAAAGGTGGTTAAATTAATAAAAAACCGCTTGCCAACAAGGGAATAAAAAGACAATATTTCAGCATAAATAGTCACAAGGAAGTCATATTGTGAAAATTCGCAGCACGGCATTAGTTAAAGGTTTCAGACAATCCACTCCATACGTAAACGCGCACCGCGGTAAAACCATGGTTATTCTCCTTGGTGGTGAAGCGATCGCTGACAAAAACTTCAGCAATATTATTAATGATATAGCTCTAATGCACAGCCTTGGTGTTAAAGTGGTTTTGGTCTATGGTGCAAGACCGCAAATCAATCATTTACTTGATAAGCAATCAAGCCAGACCCCTTATCACAAGCACATTCGTGTGACTGACGAAAACTCACTTTCGATAGTTATGCAAGCCGCCGGACAGTTGCAATTGGCGATCACTGCCAGCCTCTCCATGAGCTTGAATAATACGCCGATGGCCGGAACGCACCTCAATGTAGTCAGTGGCAATTTTGTCATCGCTCAACCATTAGGTATAGATGAAGGTGTCGATTACTGCCACAGTGGTCGCATTCGTCGCATTGATACTGAGGCCATTAATCGTTCTTTGGATCAAGGATCCATCGTTCTGCTTGGGCCAATTGCCAGTTCGGTCACTGGTGAATGTTTTAACTTGCTTTCTGAAGAAGTCGCGACACAAGTGGCGATCAAACTCAAAGCCGACAAACTGATTGGCTTTTGTTCTGAGCAAGGCGTGATTGACGACAATGGCAACGCCGTAGCCGAATTGTTCCCTAGCGACGCAGAGAAGTTTATTCAAAAACTCTCGATTGATGTGGATCCGGAAAGTGATTTCCACTCAGGCACATTGCGTTTTCTCAAAGGGGCAGTGGCAGCTTGCCGCGCAGGTGTTCCTCGTAGCCATCTCATCAGCTACAAGATCGACGGTGCGTTGATCCAAGAGCTGTTCTCGTTTGACGGTATCGGTACACAAGTGGTCATGGCCAGTGCTGAACAAGTTCGTCAGGCTTGCATTGATGATATTGGTGGCATTCTTGAACTTATCCGCCCTCTGGAAGAGCAAGGCATTCTAGTAAGACGCTCTCGCGAGCAACTTGAGCAAGAGGTCGAACGCTTTACCATCATTGAGAAAGATGGCCTGATCATTGGCTGCGCCGCCTTGTATCCTTATATCGATGAGCATATGGCGGAAATGGCATGTGTGGCCATTCATCCTGATTATCGCGATGGTAACCGTGGTCTGTTGCTGCTCAATTACATGAAGCATCGCTCGAAATCCATCGGCATTGAGCAAATTTTTGTTCTCACCACGCACAGTGTTCATTGGTTTAGAGAGCAAGGTTTCTACGAAATTGGCGTCGATTCACTGCCAATGGCGAAGAAAAGTTTGTACAACTATCAGCGTCGTTCAAAAATTTTGGCACTACCGCTTTGAGCTAAAGTTAGAGTTTCCTACTGATGAACAGGGTTAACACCATATGCAATGCATTACATTTAATTAGGCCATAATTTGCGCTTTTTTTCATCAAGCGACTCATCTATAATCCTGCGCAAATCGGGGTTAACCCGAGCCAAGGAACTTGGTGACGAGACACCGCACGGACTGCTCGATTCATTACTTACCCCGTCAGTTGGGATTAAGCAATCAAAGAGCATTACTATGAGAACCATTATTTGTAACTCGCTGCAAAGCTTTTGGGATATGGCTGATAACCAGTTTCTAGAGGGACTTGACGTTCATTGCGTCTTCCCAGTGACAGAAGCACTTCGAGAGTTCATCTTGAACTACAAAGAGCAATACCACATTCGCAGCATTACTTTTACGCAAGCATTTCAACGCTAGCTAGAATGTGAAAGGCCAGAAGTTCCACTTCTGGCCTTTTTCCTTATCGACTTAGGCTACTCTCATAAACCTTACTGGCCCAAACGGTATGGCAGGCCACTCGCTCGCTGTGTCTTTATCTTCATACCACGTTTCAGGACTTGAAGATCGGCATACAGTGCTAAACGCTTTTTCGCTCGAGTAATGCCGGTGTAGATCAGCTCTCGCGTCAGTATTGGGCTGAAGTCAGCAGGCAAAATCATCAAGGTAAAATCAAATTCGCTGCCTTGTGATTTATGTATTGTCATCGCATAGGCTGTTTCATGTTCTGGCACTCGGCTTGGTAATACCGCTTTAACGCTGCCGTCGGCCAGCTCAAAATAGACTTTTAAACGCGGATCTTCATCAGTGTCATCCCACATGCAGATGCCAATGTCACCGTTGTAAAGCCCAAGCGCGTAATCATTACGCGTCACCATCACTGGCCTGCCGTGATACCAAATCTCGTCCTTCACTTTAATCAAGTTCCTCGCAGCTAAGGCTCTTTCAATGCGAAGGTTAAGCCCGGCCACACCAAAATTCCCTTCACGCACAGCGCAAAGTAACCGACAACGATGAAACAAATTCAGTCCCGCTTTGGCTCGATCAGCACTGCTTTCTCTCTCTTTCGGCTCAATATGCT
Source organism: Vibrio sp. 03_296 (assembly GCF_002265885.1). Classification (NCBI taxonomy): domain Bacteria; kingdom Pseudomonadati; phylum Pseudomonadota; class Gammaproteobacteria; order Vibrionales; family Vibrionaceae; genus Vibrio; species Vibrio sp. 03_296. The sequence continues at coordinate 102,711 of NZ_NPKW01000052.1, read as the reverse complement.
GCTGAGTTAAGGCAATGCGAGCAAGATAACGTGAGTACTCACTTACAAGCGTTTGCAACATATGGTTGTAGTGGCTGGCATCCAATGGGTGATGTTCGATATCGCTAAACTCTCGCTGCCATACACTCTCTAGCGCCGCCACGGAACCGGCATTGATCGCTTTTGCCAATTGGCCAATTCCTGAGCGAGCATCAAAACGATAGCTCTTTTGCAACATACACAAGCTATCTGCGACGGGAGCCAAACGGCTGGCACTCTTTGGCAGCGCTTGATAACCCGTTAACTTCGTGAGCGTTGCTGCTTGCTCTGCGCTGTATCCGGAAGCAGAAAATGCGCAGATATCCCCCAGCACCGCCCCCGCTTCAACAGAAGCAAGCTGATCTTTATCACCGAGTAAAATCAAACGAGCATGTTTAGGCAACGCATCAATCACTTTATACATCATCGAAAGATCGACCATTGAGGCTTCGTCCACCACCAGCACATCCAAATGCAGCGGGTTTTGACTGTGATGACGAAACTCAGCACTACCGGGGATTGCGCCTAACAAGCGATGTAAGGTTGAGGCTTCTGTGGGGATTAACGCCTTTAAACTCGGCTCTACGGCTAAAGATTGCACCGCTTTACCGATGGATTCGGTCAAACGTGCAGCCGCTTTACCCGTTGGTGCCACCAAACGAATGGTGGGCGTTTGTGCTCCGGCTTGCTCAATCAGCGCCGCCAACAATTTCGTGACGGTGGTGGTTTTGCCTGTTCCCGGCCCCCCAGAGATCACCGCAAAACGACGCGTCAACGCCACTGCGGCAGCCACCTTTTGCCAATTAATGCAGGCCGCATGAGGCACGAGATGATCCAGCGCGTTGAGATCCGAGACTTTGCTTACTTGGCTAAGCACTTGTTCAATCGCCGTCCAATCCAAACGGTGCTCTTCAACCACATCGAGAAAATCACACACCCATTGCTGTCGCTGCACTTGGGTACTGCCGCTCGCTTGCGCGGCAATCAGCGTTTCAAACAAAAAGCGGTAATCGCGCGCAAACAATCGATCCAGCAGTGCGGATAACGATGCCGCTGAGCTGGCGTTAAGTTCAATACCGTGACTCAATTGATTAAGTTTTTGCGCCAAAACGACTTCATAGTGCCAATAGCGATGCAGATAAACTCGTTCCCCATCGAACATCAAGGGCACCGCTTCCCCTTGGGTGCCAACCAAGCGACTGGTTTGCAGCAACGCTCGCCAGTCGATCGGCTGCAACTGGGCGTTCAGCTCTGTGGCCGCCTCACCAAACAAGCCAATTTTACTGGCCAATTCACTGACTTGGCCAAGTTCATCAAACAAAGGCAAGCAAATATGCCCTTTGCCTAACTCGGCACTGACCGCAGCGGCCAACAGCGCTAATCCGCTGTGCTGACTCTGCTCACCAATGAAGCGCGCAAATTGATAATCCAATAAGCGCAGGTAGCCTTGTTGGGCTTGCTGTTCAAGCATCAACAGCGTCGCTTGGAGTGACCCATTCAACATCATAGTAACTCCATCTGACCACCTTGGGTCGATCTAGGTTGAGGCTCAAGACCGTCAATCAAACGGTCCATTTCCGTTAATAAATCCAACGAAGGCTTGGCAGAAAAAATACCGTGTTCACTTTCGCCATCCATACCACGAAGAAACAGATAATAGACGCCACCAAAATGATGCTGATAATCATAATTGGCCAAACGGCTGCGCAGAAAACGGTGTAGCGCCAACGCATAGATTTGGTATTGCAAATCGTAGCGATGATCAACCATCGCCCCTTGCAATGCCTCACCATGATAAAAATGCACCGCGTCACCCAAATGGTTGGACTTCCAGTCCAGCACGTAATATTTGCCTTGGTGTTCAAACACCAAATCAATAAAGCCTTTGAGCATGCCTTGCACCGTTTGGAAACCGAGATCCCCCGCGCGAGCAGAAAGGGGATCATGACGCTGAATGACTTGGTTTAAACTGGCAGCGCTGAGCACTTCTATCGGCAATAAGAACTCCATTTCCACCAGACGCTGTGACGGCGTTTTTTGGTTGAGGTACAAATGTTTGCCATCAAGCGGCGTTGACAACACGGTATCCACCAGCTGCTGCAAAACGGGCAACCATTCAAGGTCGATCAAGTTTTTTTCCATCAGCTCGGTGATCACTTGGCGATTCTGTTCAGAGTCCGCCGCTTGAGTAAACTCCACCTCTTCAAACAACGAGTGCAAAAACGTACCAGCGCTGGCACCACGGGGGAAGGTAAAAATCGACTTCTCCACTTCTTGGATTGGCGCTTGCGGATCTTCGGTGGAAGAGTCGATATCAAACCCCACCACTTCCAAACTGGCGTCATAGTCGCTTTGATGGCTACCTTGTTTGACCAAACCAGAGTAACTGGTGATGCGCCATAAACGATCGATCGGCGTGGCCAGCTCTTGCGCAGAGAGCGGCAACGCAGGCGTTGCGATAGGTTGATATCGCTCATCCGGCAAGGTTGGCGGTGAGGTAACGACAATGCTGTCTGACTGCGTTTGTTGTCCTGCCAACGCTTGTTGCAGCGTGGCAATTCCCCCTTCTTGGCCATTTTGCACCAAATACCCCATGGCACTGCGATGCACGCCCGTGGGTTCTTTAGTGGAGCGACCGTTGCGCAGTGGCGCCGCGCCAATGAAACAGCCATAAACGGCGCGAGTGAGCGCCACATAAATAAGGCGTAAGTCTTCCGCTAATCGTTCTTTGTCCGCTTGTTGCAGCGCGGCATCACTGGCGGTGATATCTAACACGGTGCGATCGGTTTGCGCGTCGTAAAACTTCGCTTCGCTGGCTTCGCGATGGGCAAAGACAAACGGGAGAAAAACCAGATCGTACTCAAGCCCTTTTGATTTGTGGATGGTAACGATCTGCACCAAATTGCGTTCCGATTCGAGACGTTGGATCTGCTCATCGCTGCCGCCAATACCATTGTGCGCATCGCTAATGGCTTGAGCAAACCAACGCAACAAACCGTGGTCGCTGCCGATCTCATTGCTTGCTTGCTGCAGCAGCTCTGCTAAATGCATCAAGTCAGTGAGTGTGCGCTCACCCTCTTGCTGAGTCAGCAAACGTTCTGCAATATGGCGTTTGGCCATCACCGCTCGCAGCATCGGCATCACGCCACGAGAAAGCCACAGCTTACGGTATTCTTTAAACTCACTGAGCGCTTTTTCCCACGCATTTTCATCGTTATTCAGTTTATCCAGACTGGCGGCATCAAGGGCAAACAGCTCACAAGCCAACGCCGCCCGCAATGCGCGATCGTCTTCACTGGTGAGCACCGCTTGCAATATGCGCTGAACATCTTGCGCGACGGGGCTGAGAAAAACGCTGTCGCGGTTCGAGAGATAGACACTGGCGATGCCTTGCTTAGCGAGAGTTTGCTTAATCAATCGCCCTTCGCTGCTGGTTCGTACCAACACCGCAATGTCACCCGCTTGAATGGCGTGCTGTAGCTCACCTTGCTGGAATGACGCCTGACCTTGCTGTGAGAGCGTCAGAATCTGCTGAATCTGACTGGCGGTCGCCTCGGCCATCGCTTGCTGATATTCCCCTTTCGCCACGGGTTTTTCTTCGCACTCTTGTAACCAGTAGGTCAGGGCTGGCTGCTTTTGGCCTGCCATGTTCCAAATGCGTTGTTCCGCTTTGGGGCTAAAACTGACTGGCAAAAATGGAATGTCTTGATCATAAATAAATGGGCTGTCTGGTTGTTGAAACAGTTGGTTTACCGCCAACACCATTTCAGCACTGGATCGCCAGTTTGTTCCCAAGGTGTAGTGGGCATTCACTTGGTTACGCGCTTTGATGTAAGTGAAGATATCAGCCCCACGGAAGCCGTAAATCGCCTGCTTCGGGTCGCCGATCATAAACAGCCCAGTTTGTGGGTGTTCCAAATAAATACGACTAAAGATACTGTATTGCAAAGGGTCGGTATCTTGGAACTCGTCAATCATGGCAACGGGGTAAAGAGTACGAATTCGACTTGCCAATAACTGGGCTTCATCTTGATCGATCGCCGCGGATAAACGCGTTAACAAATCGTCAAACGACAAACGCTGTTTCTGCTCTTTGGCTTTGGCCAGCCATGCGCGACATTGCTCAATCGCGTGTGCCAACAATGGGGCTTTTAAGCTAGCTGGATTGGCCAAAAACGCGTCAATTTGCTCAAATAGCGGATGCGTTGGCGCAGTGCCTTTGGCTGTTTTGGCCAGCAGCTCGCTTTGTGCAAATTTGGCCAGCTTATCTGGGTAGTGGTAATCAAACGTGTCGCTTTCCGCCCAGCGATTCACCGTATCTAACCACTCTGGTAATGACTTTTTGGTGTAACTGCGTTTGTTGATATCAGATTGTTCTATGAGCGTTTGCAGTTCTGGCTGCGCCGCTCGCCAAGCACTTTTGAGTTGCGTGATTTTTTGCAGGTTTTCTTGATGCAACGCTGCAAGATCACCACTCATCGCGTTGACGCTCAGCGCCAATGGCGCACCAGTGAGATAACGGCCAATGTCGCTCAACAACGCCGCGGGTGAACCCCAAATCTGGCGCACTTCACCTGCCAATGTTGTGGGCAAGGGATAGAAATTGCGTCGCCAATAATCGGCCACTACTTGCGCTTTTAACTGACTTTCATCGGTGACAAATTCATTGTTAAAACGGCTGCCCGACTCAAACGCATTTTGCGTGAGCATCCGTTGGCAAAAACCGTGAATAGTGAACACCGCCGCTTCGTCCATCTGTCTTTCGGCTTGCAGCAAAATAGCGGCAGCCTGCTTGTGATCGGGAAAGTCACGCAGCAGCGGCTCAATGACGGGATCTTGGCTGTGTCCTCGAGCAAACGCCAAACGCGCATCATGAATACGCGCACGAATGCGATCACGCAGCTCACCGGTTGCGGCTTCGGTAAAGGTCACGACCAAGATTTGATCCACCGTCAGTGGAGCTTGATGACGCGTCTCTTCACTACCATGCCCAAGCAGTAAGCGCAAATACAATCCAGCAATGGTGAAAGTTTTACCTGTCCCCGCCGACGCTTCAATTAACCTTGCGCCATGCAATGGAAAGGTCATGGTTTGTAACGGGGTTGGCTCAGGCTTGTGCGTCATCTTACTCACTGTCTCCGGATCATCTGCTGTTTGATCTGTGATCAAACCTTAAAAACGCTATGAATTTATCTTAACTCTCTAAATATTAGGATGTTGTGGGATCTTACTCACGGAACATCCTCGCCGCTCTGGGTAGTATGCGCCTCACGAGATCAAAGGGTTCGACACGAACCACTCAACCGAATCATGGTCCCTCTGACCTTGTGGCCGTACAGCAAACGCCCTACACGATAATGATTTTCTGGCGGCCACCCTACTTCCTCTCCATTGCAGCGCTTTTAACCCATTGTTGATGTTGAACGACATCGTTTATGCTTCCTCTGACGCATCCACAACGGACAATCTTGCCCCTTGCAGCACCAAACTACTCATCAAACGCACTTGATGGGCCAGTTGATCATTCCATTTTGGCCAAATACGACTGATGTAACTGTCTGCGCCTTCCCCTGCGCCCAAGAAACCATCATTGAAGGTATCCGCCATTTTTTTCAACGCTTTCTCTTCATCATCATTCCATTGCCCGCGGCTTATGCCAGCTTCGATGGCCGCCAATGCGGTTTTGGGGAAATATGCCAAAGGCTGGGTCATGCCTTCGATATACAGGCGGATCAATTCGTTAAGCAAGGATTTGGCTTGGCCAGCATCCGCCATCGCCGGGTATTTGAGGTGCACAACCCCCTCTTTCTTGTCGTAGCCGATCAAATGCGTCACTTTGGCGACGCCCATAGCCGACATCGAAAGGTGATCAATCCAACCCGCTAAGTAATCTTGAGAGCGAATTTTGCCACTGCGATAACGCAGTAACCCAGATTGATAGTGCTGTGTTAACCAACCGCTCAAATGAATCGTTTTGCCTTCACCAACTGGCGTAAAGGCCAGATCCACTTCGAGATCATCCAAAGCAGCGTGAGATAGCCCGGTTAATTTTTCCATTAATGCTTCAGCTTGCACGCGGTTAGTATCAAATTCCAACTCGCCAAAGGCACCGATCGGCAATTTCCCCTGAGCGCGCAATTCACTGCGTACTTCCTCAATCAGCGGCTGTGCCATGTCAGGCGTGCTGTTTTCATCCGATAAGAGACGATGCAGCAACTGTTCACGCAATTGGAAGCTGTTGAGTCCATCCAAAATAAACGGCTCTTCATCGGCCATCACGGCCATTGGTGGCTCGAAAACGACTTTCAAACGGCGATTGAAGAAGTACTGCACTGGCAGTCGCCAGAAACGTTGCAACTCAACCAGATCCAGCTCAAGCGGGAACGTGGCACCCAGTAAATAATCGTCAAGGGCTTGATAAAATGGCGCACTTTGCTGCAATGGCATTTGGCCTTCGCTCTGCTGCTGGGCCGCTGGAATCCACTCTTTGGCATAGCTTTTCGCGTTGCTTGGAGGTTCGCCTAAAAACGCTTGGGGGCTAAATGGCACCATGGGATGCTCGCAGGTGATCATCTTTAATAGGCGCGCACCAGATTCATCCATACCGAGATGCTCATCTCCCGCTAAACAGTAGTTTTGCTGGCAATACTCCATCAACTCAGCCACCAGCACCGACGGCACTTTCTCGGTGTTGTCTTGCACGGAACGTCCGACATAGCTGATGTAAACACTTTGCTGCGCAGACAAGAGAGCCTCTAGGAACAAGTAGCGGTCATCGTCGCGGCGAGAGCGGTCCCCCGCTCTGGCGCGGCCATGAATTAAATCAAATCCTTCCGGTGCCACACTGCGTGGATAGACGCCATCGTTCATCCCCAATAAGCAGACGGTGCGAAATGGAATCGAACGCATCGGCATCAAGGTACAAAAATTCACTTGTCCAGCAAGAAAACGCTGACTTACACGGCTACCGGACAGTTTATTGAGCAGGTATTGACGAATCACACTCGGTGATAATTCCGCCTCAAATGCCGCATCACTCAACTGTTCTTTTAGCTGACCCAACGTATCGCGAATCGATTTCAACGCCACTTCGCCTTCCAAGTCGACGGCAAAGAAATCCGCCAAGACACCGTGTAGTTGCTGTCGCCATGCGTCAATGTTTTGCGCTTGAGCTAAGGCGTGGCGATAGCTGCGAACTTTTTCAATGAAGTAGCTCAGTTTGCCCGCCAGCTCCGCCCCCATTCCCTGAACTTCGTTGTAAGGTGCGAGCCATTCGTCGCCACTTTGGAACAAGCCAGCCGATTCTGGCATGGCGTAGCCAAGTAACATGCGTTGAATACCAAACTGCCAGGTGTTTTGTTTTGTCTGCGGTAGGTCAAACTCACATCCGGTCTGCTCATCCAGCCCCCAACGGATACCCGACGCTTCCACCCATTGTTTTGCTTGCAGGAACTCCGTTTCACTCAAGGAGAATTTCTGCAAAATCGCGGGGGTTTCTAGCAGTTCCAACAGCTCTGACGCCAAACAGCGCATTTGTGGCAGATTCACTAAAGTCAAAAACGCATTGAGAATCGGGCTTTCTTGATCGGCGGTTCGATCCGAAATGGAATAGGGGATGAATCGCTCACCTGGGGCGTTACCGAACACCGCTTGAATCGCTGGGCTGTAGGCATTGATGTCTGCCACCATCACGATAATATCGCGCGGTTTGAGTGTTGGGTCGGCATCGAACATCGCCAGCAATTGATCGTGCAGCACTTCCACTTCACGCATTGGGCTGTGGCAAACGTGCAGGCTCAAAGAGCGATCATTCGCCTCGATGAGCGGTTTATGATGGCTACTCTCGATATGGTCGTCATCTTGGTGCTCCTCCAAGTTGAGGATATCGGCTTGCAGTTGATGCAATAGCGAATCTCGGTCGATATCGACAAACGCTTCAATCTCATGCGATTCCAACTGAGACAACAAGTACATGTTGTCACGGCCAAGTTTGCCCATGGAAGCCAACAAACTGTTGCCCACCACCTCGGTATGCAGTTCATCAACAAGGTTGTCTTCAATACTGCCTTTCAGCTGCTCACTTTGTCCCTGAAGCTGCGAATGATCTTGTTGCCACACAAGGTGCTGACGCTGCTTTGCCGCCAAACGAGCAAGAAATTTTCGATCGCGCACTTCACCCCAATAGTATCGACAAGGGTTGGTAAACATCAGATGCACGTCAATATGCTGGCCGAGCGCTTTCAGCGCGTCCATGTAGCGTGGCGGCAATGAGGTAATACCGAAAACAAACAAGCGCTGCGGCAAGTGTTCAAACTGGCCCGTGTAGTTGTCTAAGCTATCAATGAAGTGTTCGTATAAGTTGGCGCGATGGTACGGCGATTGCCCAAGCGCGACGGTATGGTCATACAGCGCTTGCCACAACATGGGCTGCCAAGGGTGCTCATCACCAATCTCAGCCACGGCCTTCCCCGCTTCCCAATCACGTATCCATTCAGGGCGATACACCAAATAACCATCAAAAATATCGGCAATTTTTTCCGACAGTTGGTAAAGCTTTGCACCTTCTTCATCGTCTTGAAGATAGCGAGCTAAGGGCGAGAACTCCGCCAGTGCAAGTTGCTGCGGCAACAAATGCATCAGCTTCCACGTCATCGCTTCTTTGTTGAAAGCACTGCGTTTTGGCACATCCGCCAAAACGTGAGTAAACATATCCCAGATAAATGTCGCGGGTAGCGGAAATTCGATGTTTGCAGCCACGCCAAACTCTTTCGCCAGTTCCATTTTCAACCATTGAGACATGCCAGGGCTTTGTACCAAGATCTGCTCTTTGTCGAAGGGATTTTGCAAAGGATTGAGGCGAATCAGTTCCACCAACAGAGATTTGAGCACATCCACTTGATTGGAGTGATAGACAGTAAACACGAGTTAGCTTCCGGAAAGACAATCACTAAGCGTTAGCTTAGCACAGCTCGCTGAGTGGCCACATAGTTCTAACTCACTGATTTCCAGAAAGGTTATATCGGTAGCGATTCTTGGTCAGTTTGTCAGCAAAAGGCATTGTCAGGAGAAACTTACACTTCCGTACCAAATGTGACACGCTTCACGTCTTTAAAGTTAAAAAACACTGTTTTATACTTCTGCTCGTTTTTATCAATTTTATTTATAACTCGCTATGGGATTCAAAAAGATGTTGCGAAAACTCTCCTCCAATAGCGCGTGGCTGATTGCTTTTTTTGCTTGCTTCACGGTTTATCTGTCCATCGCCTGTTACCCGTTTGTACTCTCGTCTGATCCCTCTCAAGATCTGACTGGGATACAGAGCGTCTATCTTATTGCCACCCAGTTGGGCTGGCTCGGTTTACTCAGCTTCCCCATCATGCTGCTCAGTCTTCCACTGACGCTGTTGCCAACTCGGCTGTTTAAAGGCATCGTCATCACACTTGCCGCTCTGTTAGTGATTGCGCTGAAGATCGACATCACGGTTTTCCAACACTATAAATTTCATATTAACGGCTTGCTGATCCGCATGTTTTTTGATGGCGGAAATGAAGTCTTCAATATCTCTTGGCTAAGTTGGTTGATTTTCATCTCTGAGATTGCGGTGATGTTCATTGGCCTCGCCATCGCGGTATGGCTCAGCAAGCTTCTCGCTAACAGCAAACTCAAGTTCGCTTTTGTCGCATTGTGGTTTGTTATGTTGCTGAGCAGCCAAATGGTGCATGCGTATAAAAATGCGTTGTACGACAATGAGGTCAGCCAATTTACCAATAACTGGCCGCTTTATTACCCACTCACCGCCCGCTCCTTCATGTACAAAAATGGCTTTGTCGATGAAAGGATTGCGGCGCAAAATCGCGTTGAGTTGAAAAACGTCGAGGGCAGTCAACTGGACTACCCACTTGAGCCCGTCAGCTTGCCGACACAAACAAAACAACCCAACGTGCTGTTTATCTTAGTGGACGCTTGGCGACACAGTGACGCCACGGCTGAAATCATGCCTAACGTCAGCCAGTTTGCACAAAAGACGGCCAACTTTTCGCAGCACATGAGTGGCGGCAATTCTACCCAAGCGGGCATATTTAGCCTGTTCTACAGCCTGCCTGCCACCTATTGGGACAGTTTTTACGCCAGTCAAACCGCCCCAGTGTTTATGGATAGCCTGCAAAGCGCCGGATATCGCATGGGAATCTTCGGTTCAGCGTCGCTAACCAGCCCTCCACTGTCACGCACAGTGTTTAAAAACGTCAAAGATCTGCGCTTGAAAACACCAGGAACAACGCAAGTTGAACGCGACGCGCGCATTACTGAAGACTTTATCGCCTTTGAAGCTCAGCCGAGTGACCAGCCCTATTTCGGTTTTCTGTTCTACGACTCTGCCCATGGCACCGAATTCCCTGAACCAGAAGGCGCGAAATTCACACCGTATTGGGAACGCGTGGATCACATCTTGCTCAACAACGATTTTGATGCCGAGCTGTACCATAATCGCTACAAGAATTCGCTCTACTACATTGATGGCTTAATCGGCAAAGTACTGAGCAAGATTGATTTGGAGAACACCATCGTGGTCATCACCTCGGATCATGGTGAAGAGTTTAACGATAATCGCATGAACTATTGGGGGCATTCAGGCAATTACAGCCAAGCGCAAATTCATGTACCTTTGTACCTCTACGCACCAGGCCAAGCCGCCAAGACTTACGATTATCGCACCACCCACTTTGATGTGGTGCCCACACTGATGGCAATGCTTTTTGATAATAAAATGAATACTGCCGATTTTAGCGTCGGAGACAACTTGTTCGACGCGAGCAAATCTCGAGATTGGTTTATCGCGGGGAGCTACTACAACTATGCACTCGTCGGCCAAGAGATGATGATGGTGGTTAACCCGGCAGGAAACTCAAAACAGCTCAACAACCAATTGAAAATTGTTAAAGACCACAAAGTGCCGGTTAATGTGATTCAGCAATCACTGGAACTGATGTCGCGCTTCTATCACAAGGGCTAACGACCGTTTTTCTCGCCATTAAGCAAAAACGCCTCGCATGATCTGCGAGGCGTTTTTTCTCTACGACACCATTCGATACTAGGCAAATTTGCCAAGCACGCTGCGTTTTGGCAACACCACTAAATTGTAGAAGTATTGCACCGCGACGTATCCCACCACAACCGTGGCCACCAACAGCTCGATGCCAGCCAGCATTCTCACTTGTTCAACATAGTGGCCGCTTAAACCTGCCTGTTGCATCCAGTTGGCCATTTTAAACAGTGCAGTGGCACCAATCACCATTGGGAAAGTAAACGCCGCATAGCCTGGGCTAAAAGGCAAACGAAGCAACTTAACAAACGCGAGGTAAATAATCGCCGTCATCAGTACGGCAATACCAAATAGCAACGCAATAATCACTGGCGAAGGTTGAGCCGTCACGGTTAAGTAACCTGCCAATGAAAGGCTCGCTGGCGCGGCCATAATTGCCATCGTTGGTTTGGCGGCATCTGGCACTTCATGAGTAAACATAAAACGGTAGATCATCAATGGCAACATCACCGCGTAAGCCACCATACCAAACACAAGTGCACCGTGCGCAATAGGGGCTAAAGCAGGGTTACCCGAGAAAGAAACATCCGCAACAATGATACCGACCGGTGGTACAAACCAACTTGGTACCATGTGGTGAAGTTCGAAGTTTTGAGCACGATGGTACAAGAAGCTCACAAGAAACACGATATGCAGTACAACGGCGACCAACCAAAGTACATCTCCCGCAACAGGGAAAAAGTGCCCTAGCGAGTTTGAGACGACCATCGTTCCCATCGCAAATGTTGGTACAACACTCCCCACTACTGGGTGTGCAAGATCTTGCTGCAATAGGTGGCGATGAAATAGAAATTTAATCGCCAAGATAACCAGCAAACCGCTGGCGATTGCCGCACTTATCCACTGTCCATAGCCGTTTAATGTTGCCAAGTTTTCCCAACTCCAGCCTAAGCTCGCAATACCAAGCGCCAAACCTGCCATCGGTGTTGGAGCGCCCATTACTTTTGCTTTTGTTCTTTGAATCATCACGACCTCAACAAGGCTATCTTTGTATGGCGCTATTTTATGCTTGCTTAATGTTTGAAGATATCTAATTATTTAGAACCAACGTTCAAGATTATTTAACGAGAGAGCATGGCAAGTCACATTTCTCTGAAACAACTCAAAGTGTTTACCACCATCACTCAGCACAACACGCTCACCGCGGCTTCGGAAAGTCTCTTTCTTTCCAAAGCGGCAGTGAGCATGGCGCTGTCCGAGTTGGAGAAGCAAATTGGTCATCATCTGTTTGATCGCGTTAATAACCGTTTGATTCTCAATCAAGAAGGGCAAAAGCTCTTGCCATTGGCCGATGAGCTGTTGAGCCGAGCCAGCGCGATTGAGTCGCTGTTTGATCAAGACATGACACTGTCAGGTCAACTTCGTATTGGCGCTAGCGACACCATCGGTAATCAAGTTGCGCCCTATTTGCTCAGCGATTTTCGCCGCCACACCCAGCATCAAGCACAGAGCCTGTTCATTTCTAACTCGGCGCAGATCTGCGATATGCTGGTGGACTACGAGCTCGATATCGCCCTGATTGAAGGCAAAACACTGCATCCCGAGCTCAATGCGACCCAGTTTAGCGAGGACGAAATGTGTGTCATTTGTCCGCCCGATTTTCCCCTTGAACTGAATGGCTCAATCTCACTCACTGAACTGGAGAACAGTCAGTGGATTTTGCGCGAAGCCGGCTCTGGCTCACGTGAATTTTTCCATCGAGTCATCGCGCCACGCATAGAGCATTGGCATGAAGCCTTTCAGCTCAACACTACCGAAGCGTTGATCAATTCGGTTTCCGCAGGACTTGGGCTTGGCTGCTTATCCCGCCTCTCGGCTGACCATGCTGTACGAGATGGTCGCGTGAAAATGCTCCCGATGCCACTCGACATGAAGCGCCGCTTTTGGCTGCTGGTACACAAAGAAAAGTATCAAAGTCCGTTACTTAAAGCTTTTATCGATTTTTGCCACCATTGGCATCCCGAACGATAGCGGAATTCAGCTCTCATTTTGACGCGAGTCAATGGACATTACTGATGAAAAGCTGTATAAACGCACAGTGCAATTTCTGGACTATTTAACTTAGAGGATTAACCATGGCTGTTATCGTCAAGTACGTGGTAGAACGCAACGGAGAAGAGAAAATGACTTTTACCTCTAAAGCGGAAGCTGACGCATACGACAAAATGCTGGATATGGCAGATGAGCTTTTCGACTTACTAGGTAAAAGCGATCTTCTTGAAGATGAAGGCAAACAAGAAGACTTGGCGATGTTCCTCGCTCAGAACAAAGAAGAGCTTCTTTACGCGCTAGGCGCAAAACGCCGCCCAACGCCGAAAAAAGAAAAGAAGCTAGCCGCGGTTGCTGATGACGCAGCCGGCGAAGATGAATCAGCAGAAGACGCCGCTTAATCTTCGCAAACAATGTCGAATAAAACCGTCGCCCTGTGCGGCGGTTTTGATTTTGGCGACAAAATACAAAATATACCCAAACAACTTGAAGTTGCGGGTAGGCGGCAAATGAGTGAATCCCATGAGCATAGATAACCTATATGATTGGTGTGAACGAATGCAGCCAACACCGCTGCAGCTTCAAGTAGGAAGGATATAGCCATACGAAGAAATATATCGTTAAAAAGACAAAGGGTATCCATCTACAGACTTTCTCCCTTTGAGGGGTTTAAAGTCTTTTTTTGTCTCTTTATGATGGCTATAACTTAATTCCAGCGCTTGCCAGTGAATGGCGCGTGACAAAGACTCAACACATGGAGATCAACTATGGCTTTCTTTTCTCTCGCCTTTGGTACAGCAACCAAAAACCGCGACGGCAAAATCATCGAAGCGTTTTTTCCAAACCCTGTTCTTAACCCAAGCGAGGCGCTAGTCAACGCTCTAGCAGCCCTTGCGGGCTACGAGCAAGGCAACCAAGCTATCGAGATCTCTGCGGCGCAAAGTGCAGAACTGGCAGCAGCGTTTGAAGCAAATGGTGATGCAGCAAACGCCTCTTTCGCAGCAAAAGCGGCAGAGTCAGCACAACCACTGGTACTGGTTATTCTTGCTACTGACGAGCAGCCACAAAGCGTTGCTGAAGGTTTCCTAAAACTGCAACTCATCTCTAACCGCCTAGTTCAACCACACGGTACCGTACTGGACGGCATTTTCGGTCTACTGCACAACATCGCATGGACCAACGAAGGTCCAATCGATCTACCTGAACTGGCAGAACGCCAAATCGAAGCGCGTTTAGCTGGCCGTGTCCTCACTGTCGATTGCGTCGACAAGTTCCCTAAAATGGTGGATTACGTGGTACCAACAGGCGTGCGTATCGCCGACACGTCTCGCGTGCGTCTTGGCGCTCACGTAGGTGAAGGCACAACTGTCATGCACGAAGGCTTCATCAACTTCAACGCGGGCACCACAGGCGTAAGCATGGTTGAAGGCCGTATCTCTGCGGGTGTTGTTGTCGGTAACGGTTCTGACATTGGTGGTGGTGCATCGATCATGGGTACCCTATCTGGCGGCGGTAAAGTGGTCGTGTCTATTGGTGAAAATTCACTACTTGGTGCAAACGCAGGTCTTGGTTTCCCATTGGGTGATCGCTGTACGGTAGAATCTGGCCTTTACGTAACCGCTGGCTCTAAAGTACGCATGCTTGATTCAACCGGTCAAGAAGTCGAAATGGTTAAAGCGCGAGATTTAGCAGGCGTATCTGACCTACTGTTCCGTCGCAACTCAGTGACTGGCCAAATTGAATGCTTGGCGAACAAAACTGCGGTAGAGCTCAACAGCGAGCTGCACAAAAACAACTAATCTCGTGCATTCAGAGATAGCGTTAGTTCGAGCCCTTCATCAATGAAGGGCTTTTCTTTTTCGAAAATTCTCCTCAACCGCTTCGCTTTCCTTTTCACTCCAATTGGTACGACCAGAACAGCATCAATCTGCTGAGATCGTATCCAAACAGCAATAGACAACAAAATTCATATCACATTTCCACAACACGCTTCAGACGCTTACGTTAATTAAATGTAATATTCACAGCTACTTACACTCATTCACCACACATATACCTCCTTTAACAATGCTTACGGAAGCTGATTTATTGCAGCCTTCTTATCCGTAAGAGTGAAAAAGTTCAAATGATGACTTAATTAACAAAAAACCTACCTTTCATTAATGAATTTATGCTCGAACGCGCATTTTGAGTGTTTGTTTATTTTCGCAATCGTTTAAATGTGCAAAATAGCTTGTGTGCATGCAGTAGATAATAAAAAGCACAAATAACGTGAACTTAAAGGACGCTTACCATGACTAACAAAAAACACACTCTTTTCGGAGAGTGCTTGGCCGAATTCATCGGTACAGGGCTACTTATATTTTTCGGTGTTGGCTGCGTGGCAGCACTGGTGCTTGCTGGTGCTCAGTTCGGCCAATGGGAAATCAGTATCGTTTGGGGCTTTGGTGTCTCGATCGCGATTTACTGTACGGCTGGGGTATCCGGCGCGCATATCAACCCCGCGGTCACCATTGCCTTAGCGGCATTCCACGGCTTCGATAAAGCGAAAGTGGTCCCTTACATCATCGCGCAGTTACTGGGCGCATTCTGCTCTGCGGCTCTGGTTTATACCCTCTACAGCAACTTGTTTACTGACTACGAGATCGCGCATAACTTTGTTCGCAGCAGCCAAGAAGCCCTTGCTACAGCAGGTATCTTCTCCACCTACCCACACGCTTCACTCTCCTTCTTTGGTGCGTTTGCGGTGGAATTTGTCATTACTGCGGTATTGATGTTTGCCATCCTCGCCTTAGGTGACGAGCACAATGGTGCACCACGTGGCGCTATGAACCCGCTGTTGATTGGTATCTTGATTGCGGTGATCGGTGGTTCATTAGGTCCACTAACGGGCTTCGCTATGAACCCAGCACGTGACTTCGGACCAAAACTGTTCGCTTACTTCGCAGGTTGGGATTATGCCCTAAGCGGTGGTCGAGACATTCCTTACTTCATCGTACCGATTTTGGCGCCGATTGCAGGTGCGTGTTTTGGTGGCTGGCTCTATCCAAAAGCGATTGCGGCATACTTACCGAAAGTAGGCTCAGGTTGCACCATTCCGAACCAATGTGAAACGGAAGAAGAAGCCAAAGAAGCACGCGCATAATTAGCCGCTTGCTCTGAACGACACAAAATTAACTAAAATAGTAATAACGAAACAAAAGGATCCTACCATGACTGAGCAGAAGTACATCGTTGCACTGGACCAAGGCACCACCAGCTCTCGTGCTGTGGTTTTAGATCACGACGCGAACATCGTTTCTGTCTCCCAGCGCGAATTCACTCAGATTTACCCACAAGCAGGCTGGGTAGAACATGATCCAATGGAAATTTACGCGACTCAGAGCTCTACACTCGTTGAAGCACTGGGTAAAAAAGGCATCCGCAGCGACCAAGTGGCTGCCATCGGTATCACCAACCAACGTGAAACCACCATCGTTTGGAACAAAGAAACAGGTAAGCCTGTTTACAACGCCATTGTTTGGCAGTGCCGTCGTACTGCCGACATCTGTGAGGACCTAAAAGCGCGCGGATTGGAATCTTACATCCGCGAAAACACGGGGCTTGTACTTGACCCTTACTTCTCGGGCACCAAAGTAAAATGGATTCTCGATAATGTTGAAGGGGCACGTGAAGACGCCGAAGCGGGCAAACTGCTGTTTGGTACCGTTGATACTTGGCTGGTCTGGAAGATGACCCAAGGCCGCGTGCACGTCACTGACTACACCAATGCCTCCCGCACCATGCTGTTCAACATCAATGACCTATGTTGGGATAGCAAACTGCTCGAAGAAATGGGCATCCCAGCGTCGATGATGCCAGAAGTAAAACGCTCATCGGAAATTTACGGCCAAACCAACATTGGTGGTAAAGGCGGTACGCGTATTCCTATCTCAGGCATTGCGGGTGACCAACAAGCGGCTCTGTACGGCCAAATGTGTGTCGAAGCAGGCCAAGCGAAAAATACCTACGGAACGGGTTGCTTCTTGCTGATGAACACCGGACAAGAGAAAGTGACCTCACGCAACGGTTTGTTGACCACACTAGCGTGTGGACCAAAAGGCGAGCCTGCCTACGCACTGGAAGGGGCGGTCTTTATGGGCGGCGCTTCGATTCAGTGGCTGCGTGATGAGCTGAAACTGATTTCCGATGCGCATGATTCCGAATACTTCGCCACAAAAGTGGACACATCAAACGGCGTGTATGTGGTGCCAGCCTTTACGGGTTTAGGCGCACCGTACTGGGATGCCTATGCTCGTGGTACCATCGTAGGCCTAACTCGTGGCGTCAACTCAAACCACATCATCCGCGCAACGTTAGAAGGCATTGCCTATCAAACTCGTGATGTACTGGACGCCATGCAAGCAGACTCTGGCATTAAGCTCTCTGCCCTACGCGTAGATGGCGGCGCTGTCGCCAACAACTTCCTCATGCAGTTCCAATCTGATGTGCTTGATACCGAGGTGCATCGTCCAAAAGTCACTGAAGTGACCGCACTGGGCGCTGCGTACCTAGCGGGCTTGGCCGTGGGTTACTGGAACAGCATTGATGAGCTTCAAGGCAAAGCAGAGATCGACCGCAGCTTCCTTCCTCATCAAGATGAAGAGAAACGCAGCCGACGCTATAAAGGCTGGAAACGCGCAGTCAAATGTGCGCAAACTTGGTCTGAATTGCGCGATCTCGAAGATTAAAATCACCTCCCCCCAATTTTGGGCGTCTTTTGACGCCCTTTTTTGTTGTTTCACACGAATTCTTGACCTCGACAACTTCTATGAACTCATCATTTAGCGCACAATAGCCTGAGTGATTATTTTCGAATGCCAGCATTTCTGCCAAAAGGATCATTGAGGCAGAGGCATCAGGGAGACAAAGTGAAACAGATTCCAAGACACCAACAAATTATCGAGATGGTGAAAAAACAAGGCTACGTGAGTACCGACGAGCTAGTCGAGAAGTTCAATGTCAGCCCACAAACCATTCGCCGCGATCTGAATGAGCTTGCCGATGCAAACAAAATTCGCCGCTACCATGGTGGAGCAACTATCCCACTCAGTTCAGAGAACACCTCTTACTCCACGCGCAAAAAAGAACATTTCACCGAAAAAGATTTGATTGCCGAAGAGTTGGTGCAGCACATTCCCGATGGCGCAACACTGTTTATTGATATCGGCACTACACCAGAAGCGGTGGCCAAAGCTCTGAATAAAAACCACAAGCAGCTGCGCGTTGTCACCAACAACATCAACGTTGCCAGTATTTTGCTGAGCAATCCTGAGATTAAAGTGATTCTTGCCGGCGGCGAAGTTCGTAACCGTGATGGCGGTATCGTCGGTGAAGCAACACTCGATTTCATCAAGCAGTTCCGTTTGGACTTCGGCATTCTTGGCATCAGTGGCATCGATTACGATGGCTCACTACTCGATTTCGACTACCATGAAGTGCGTGTGAAACAAGCCATCATCGAAAACAGTCGCAGCGTGTATCTGGCCGTTGACCACAGTAAATTTGGCCGCAATGCGATGGTCAAGCTGGGGAATATTTCGCAAATCAATATGCTGATCACCAATGAACAGCCACCAGAAGAGATCACGGCGATTTTGAAAGAGCAGCAGATCCCTTGCGTTGTCGCCGGCGAATAAACTTAAAAGGCATTTCCAAGCCCCGTCACTAAGTGTCGGGGCTTTTTTGTGTTCAAATCACACAAACGAGCACAAACGAAAATAATAGCTGATCTCATTCGAAACTTAAGTTATGCTCATTTAAGTTTCAAAAATGCTCGTTCGAACAAAAATAACATTAGGTCAGCTCAAATGAAGAACAACTCCTCCACACCTACATCAACACTCGACATCTTGGTTGTCGGGGGCGGTATCAATGGCGCAGGCATCGCAGCAGATGCGGCAGGACGTGGCCTTAGCGTCGCACTTTTTGAAGCCAAAGATTTTGCCTCGGCGACCTCTTCAGCCAGCTCGAAACTGATCCATGGTGGTTTGCGCTATTTGGAACATTATGAGTTTCGTTTGGTCTCGGAAGCTCTGGCAGAGCGCGAAGTGCTGATCAAAAAAGCGCCGCACATTGCCTTTCCAATGCGTTTTCGCTTGCCGCACCGCTCCTATCTTCGCCCCGCGTGGATGATTCGTTGCGGGCTGTTTTTGTATGATCACTTAGGTAAGCGCACCACACTGCCTAGCAGCCATAAGGTGAACCTTGCTGAAACCGGGCTGCTGAAAGACGAAATGAAAATTGGCTTTGAGTATTCCGATTGTTGGGTCGACGATGCTCGCCTCACGTTATTGAATGCCATCAGTGCCAAACGCAATGGCGCAGAAGTGCGTAATTACTGCAAAGTGAGCAAAGCTGAGCGTGTTGACGGCCTTTGGAAAGTCACCATTGAAGATCAGCAAAATGGTGAGCAGTTTGTGCGTTACGCCAAAGCCTTGGTCAACGCCGCGGGCCCTTGGGTGAAACAATTTTACGATGACAGTTTAGATGGCCCATCACCACGCAACATTCGTTTGATCAAAGGCTCTCACATTGTCGTGCCACGCGTACATCCCGATCCGCAAGCTTACATCCTGCAAAACAACGATGGGCGGATTGTGTTTGTGATTCCTTATTTGGATAAATTTTCAATTGTCGGCACAACGGATGTCGAATACACCGGTGACCCTCGCCACGTGGCGATATCAGAACAGGAAGTTGACTACTTAATTGATATTGTTAATCAGCATTTTGTCCATCAACTGAGCAAACAAGATGTGGTGTGGACTTACAGCGGCGTCCGCCCACTGTGTGATGATGAATCCGATTCACCACAAGCAATCACACGTGATTACACCATCGAGCTGGAACAGGAGCTCGATCAAGCTCCGCTGCTCTCTATTTTCGGTGGCAAACTGACGACATATCGCAAGTTGGCGGAGTCTGCCATGCGTAAACTCGCCCCTTACTTTGACAATATGGGCACACCGTGGACGGCACAGCAAACACTTCCCGGCGGTGATTTTAGCTGTACACGAGAGCAACTCGCCCACGCGTTACGCCAACAATATCCTTGGTTAAGTGCAACCTTAGCCTTCCGTTATGTCTGCCAATATGGCAGCGATGCGCGCCTGCTGTTGCAGGGCGCTAATGAAGAAAGTGCGATGGGCGATATGCTCGCACCGAATGTCTATACACGCGAACTGGACTACCTCATTGAGCATGAGTTTGCTCAGTGCAGTGAGGACATTTTGTGGCGTCGAACTAAACTCGGGCTTTACCTCACCCCAGAACAAGTACTTGATGTCGATAACTACGTAGGAAAAAAGCACTTTAGGAAACCAACACTAAAGCAAGTCTGTTGAACTGCTTGTACCATTGTTCAATCTTCATAAAGTCAGTAGCCAAACGTCATCAAGTCGAGTAACTTGATGACGATACTCACGGACAAAGGTAACTGACTATTATGGGATTTTTAATTGACCACTGGGATTTTTCTACCTCTCCAGCGACTCGATATGAAAACAACTTTAAGCACATACAAGCCAGTCATTGGTATCACTGTGAGCGACATCATCCAGATATTCGAGCTTGGTTGATCGAGAATCAAGTTCCTCTCAGCACGGTAAATCACCTTCTCGCTGACGAAACCCGCCCCTCTTTCCATCATTATGATGATGATAGTTTTATGCTGATTCTTCGCGGAATCAATATGAACGACAACGCAATACCAGAAGATATGCTCAGTATCCGCATCCTTTATTATAAAGGCGCGTTGATTTCGACACGTAAGACCTCCTCCAAAGCGATTTCAGAAATCAGAGCCTCTCTCGCCGAGAAAAAAGGCCCGAACAGCATCGCCGATCTACTCCTAACCATCATCGATGGTTTGACAGGAAAAATGCAGCAATATCTTCAAGATATTGAGGAACAAATAGAACAGTTTGAGCTCGACACCGAACAAATTGGCGACATCATTGAAGTACAAAAAGCACTGTTGAGAATCAAACGCTTTATTCGTCCGCAACAGTACGCCATTGCTGATTTTTCGAGCTCTGAAGTCGCCCTTTTGACTAACAAAACCTTAATGGTCAATTATGCACTAAGTAATATTACTCGCATTAACGAAACCATAGAGTTCTTTCTTGGCGAGCTCGCACTGCTCAAAGAACAAATTCAACAACTACGAGAAGATAAAATCAGCCGAAACAGCTACTTGTTTACATTGATTGCCAGTATTTTCCTGCCTACCAGTTTTTTAACTGGCTTGCTTGGTATCAATATCGGTGGCATTCCGGGGGTAGAATCCCCGGTCGCCTTCTTGTGGTTCTGTATTGGATTGGTGGTCATTTTTGCCGCCGAAGTATTGCTGCTCAAGCGGCTCAAATTCTGGTAATTAGCCTTTAAGCTTACGGTCTTGGTGAATGACGACACAGGCCGTGTGCTTTTGCTTGCCAAAACCGATAATTTGCGACAGTGCTTTTTTACTGACCGTGACATGTGCAGACGCTATCGCCTCTTCTTCCGATTCCGCGTGGGGATCATGAATAAAGAAAAAATGCTCGCTCATTCCACTCAAAAGAACCCAATGCGGCTCTTTACTGCCATTAAATCGATAGGTACTGATGAGAAGTAGCACGCTTGCCCCTTCTCCTACCCACGCTTCCAATTGAGTTTGTGACGGAGGCGCTTCAATCATTGTCACCTGATACTCCTCCAATTGTTGGCAGAAATCTTGGTGAACAATCTCGATCACTTGCTTCTTGTTTTCGTCACGTACACTATCAATGAACGGGGTCGACTTCGCATGGCTCCAAAGCTCAACTTTATAACCTCGGCGCGCAGCCGCTAACGCCAAACCATGTCCACTGCACCCACCGTGCCCTGCGGCCATAAAAATGGTGGTCGCTTCGCGCCAAAGCTGCAGCTCTAGCTTGCGTGATGGCTGAAAGTTACGGTCATAGTGAGCAAACGCCATCAACAAACAAGCCGCACCACAAGTAAAAGGCGTGGTCTGTACGTAGAGTGGCATAGGCAGCAAAGTTTTGGGCCCATAATGCGCCAAACGCTTCTGCATTCGGATCCCATCACTCAAGTCATCATAATAGTGAATAAGGATTTTAAGCTTTTGATAACCCAGCTTTTTGTACAAATTTATTGCGGCACTATTGTCTTCACGAACTTCTAGGCGTAATGTAGTGAAACCCTGTTCGATGGCTGACTGCTCACAGAGTTCAATCAGCGACTGAGCAATCTTCTGCCCTCGAAATTCAGGTCTAACGGCAATCGAATACAATCTTGAGAGTTGTGTTCCTTGATGAAAAAGTAACAGTGCATAACCCGCGAGCTGTTGGCCATTATCTGCCACCAACAAAACGGCATGTTCAGATTGGATAAAACGCTTCATTTGTCTTGGTGCAATTCTATCACCAACGAAAAGTTCCCTTTCCAATCGGTTTAACGCGTCAAGATCGGCAATTTTCGCAACACGAAAATCCATGTAACACCTTCAGGAATAAGTGAGAAAGCACCCTCATCATAGCGCGTTTATTAAGGAAAGAAATAGATGGCAAATCTTTTAATTGTGACTGACCAAGCTAGCGATTGGCAGCAGTATTTCCCATCTGAACAAGTGGTTGATGTTGCCCAGTATCTCGACAGTGACTGGCAACACAATCAACGTAGCGTGCAGGTTGTTAACCTGTGTCGCGATTATGGTTACATGAGCAGCGGTTACTATTGCTCACTGATGGCTGGTGCACGTGGTCATCGAGTCATTCCGACGGTGACCGCCATTAATGACATCACTCAGCCTCTACTGATTTCATCTGGTTTTCTCAAACTGGGTAAATTGGCGAAAGATCAAGAGAGCATCAGTTGTAAGATCTACTTTGGTCGTACTGAGCACAAAGGTTTAGAGAAACTTGCCCGTCGTCTGTTTGAGCAGTTTATGGTGCCCGTCATTGAGTTAAAAATGACCAAAAACCAGCATAATTGGCAAGTTGACTCTGTTGCGCCGTTTCCTTTCCAAGAACTTAACGATACGGAAGAGAACTTCTTTATCGAGTCACTGGAACTGTTCTCCAACAAGGTTTGGCGTAAACCTAAACAAGAGAAAAAATATCGTTACGACATCGCGATGCTGATTGATGAAGAGGAAAAAATGCCCCCTTCATGCCCACAAGCGTTGAAACGCTTTAAACGTGCAGCATCGCGCTTAGGGATGAACTTAGAGACCATCTCTAAAGATGAAATTTCTCGTTTAGGTGAGTTTGATGGCTTGTTTATTCGTAGCACCACCAACATCAGTAACTTCACCTACCGTTTTGCTAAAACAGCGGAAAAACTGGGCCTAATCGTGATGGACGACTCCGAGTCGATCATGAAATGCACCAACAAAGTCTTTCTCACTGAATTGCTGAAAAACAACAAAGTGCCCGCGCCAGCGAGCGTTATTTTGAAAAACTTTGACCCAGAATGGAAAAGTGATCTGCTCAATGAGCTGGATTTCCCAATGGTGTTGAAGATTCCAGACGGCGCATTCTCACGTGGCGTGGTGAAGGTACGTAACGAAGAAGAGTTGGAAAAAGAAGCGGCAGCGCTGTTTGAAAAAAGTGAGCTAATTTTGGCACAAGCCTTTATGCCAACAGACTTTGACTGGCGTATTGGTATTTTGAACCGCCAAGCGATTTTCAGCTGTAAGTACATGATGAGTCGCGGCCATTGGCAAATCTACCAACACCACAATAGTGGCCGAGTGTCGTCCGGTGGTTTTGAAACCTTGGATTTGAAACAAGTGCCGAAAAACGTGGTTGATGTTGCGCTCAAAGCCGCCAACTTGATTGGTAACGGTCTGTATGGTGTTGACCTCAAAGAAGTGGATGGCCAAGTGTATGTCATCGAAGTCAATGACAACCCAAGTATTGATCATCACGTTGAAGATGCTTTCCTTGGCGATTTACTCTACGACCGTGTGATGACCGAGTTCTTACGCCGCATTCAAATGCGCGGGTTTTAACATCCCGCTTGAATGCACTTTTAAGCAATAAGCTTTGAATAGCAAAAAGCCACTCCTCGTGAGTGGCTTTGTTGTTTATCTCATGCAGAGCTTAGCCCGGGTGGCCATCAGCTCGCGGCGTCACGAGCATATAACCAAACTTCCAGACAAACAGTGTAAACGCGAATACCCACAGCGCGGCACTGATGTCGATCCAGATAAACAGTTGTGCGGGCGCAAAAATAACGCCAAAACTGCGCACCAAAGCCGCGAGGAAGAGTGCGCCAAACGCCAGACTCATATTCGGCCCTTGGTAAATCATTCGTCCCGTGTGCCCCATGGTGACTCGCGCAATCATCGCCAGAATAAGCCCAGCCAAAGCCCCAATCGCAAATAAGTGGATCAAGTTGTGTGACGCGAACGGATTATCCAGCAAACCGCGCAACAGCAGGCTCAGCGGTAAACACAGATAAGCGGCGTGCAACGACCAAACTAACGGCTCACTTAGGGTCAACCAAGGTTTCCAACAGATAAAGCGCACCAGTTGCGCCACACCCGCGATCACCATCAGTGGCTGGCCAAGTTGTGCCATGGTCACTGGGAAAAAGCTGAGCAAAAACAGCATCACCAAAGGTAAGTTTGCTACCCAATCAAGCCAAACAATCGGATTGGCTTTTTCAAAGTTGAAACGACGCGCGGTAAAGAATGGGATCACGCGTGCCCCCATCACCGACAGCAGCAAGGTGAACCACCAGAGCATCGCTTGCCAAACTGCTGAAGAAGTAAATGGCGGCATGCCTTTTATTGTCGCGTAGCTGGCAAAATTAGCACCAATCGCCAACAAAAACAGTGGGACGAAAAAGAGATTACGCCAACCTTTGGCCTGCACCACTCGACTACCGATTTCAAAGGCCACCAAAGCAAGAAACAGCGCTTCAATGCTGGAGGTTAACCACAGTGGTGCTGGCGTCCAAAGCAAAATTCTCGGCAGCAACCACAGTGCCACCAGCAGTGCCAAACGATAATGTTTGGTGCCGTTGATGCCCGTCCAGTTTTGTACCGCGGTTAACAGGAACCCAGCCACGATCGCCATCGCAAAACCAAACAGCATTTCATGCACATGCCACCACAGTCCTGGCACCTGGAGTTGCGCTGGCTGACCGGTTTGAAAAATCCATACCCACACCGCAATGGCAATAATGGCGTATACCGAGCCTAATAAAAAGAAAGGTCGAAAACCCAATCTCAGCCAAGCGGGAATTTTTTCTTCCACTTTTTTGTCAGTAATATTTAGCACGTTTCGCCCCCTCCACATGCTGATTAAATTCACAACAAATGCAGTGTAGCACTAAAGGTGCATTAAAAATACAACTTTAAAAATTTTACCTCTTAGGTATAACGGTCATTAGGAATATGGCTCAAGGAATAAAGATGTACATTTTTGGTTATGGCAGCTTAATCAATGCTGCGTCGCGTCAACTGACAGGTCAAACGGGTGAGGCTATCCCGGTGATTGCTCACGGCTTGGTGCGCTATTGGGGCAAAGTCGACGACAGCTACATTCTCTCACCGTTGGTTGTAAACCGTGGCGAGAGCCAAGTGAATGGTGTGCTACTGGAAATTGATGATCGTGCACTCGCTGAGTTCGATCGCCGAGAGAGAGGCTACCATCGCATTGAAATTACGCCAGATCAGATAGAAACCGACCACGCATTCAATCGTGCCCATCCAATTTGGGTGTATGTAAAAGACGATCCGCAACCACCCTGCCCTCTGAGCCCAATCATGCAAACGTATGTCGATACGGTACTCGCGGGATGCTTAGAGATCTCCGAAGCGTTTGCCCAACATTTTGTGCAATACACCGTAGGCTGGCACTTTCCTAAAGAAGACGATCGCCACGCGCCAAAATATGGCAATTTGGCTGGAGTGGAGCCACATCACTATCCATTGATTGACGCGCTCATAATACAAAAGGGAGCATGACGCTCCCTTATCAACTACACAATTCTCACTCCCGTCGGCATCGCTCTTTCTGGCGTTAAGAGAACACTTTCGCTTTCATCGTCTGTTTCCGCGCACAGCAACATGCACTCTGAGGTTTCTCCACGCATTTTCGCTTTGGCAAGGTTGCACAATACCACCACTTGTTTGCCCATCAGCTCTTCTTCGCTGTAATACGGCACAAGGCTAGTGACGGTTTGCAGCGTTTTCTCGCCAACATCAATTTGTACGATATAGAGTTTGTCTGCATTCGCATGACGGGCGACTTCAATAATTTTCCCAGTACGAATTTCCAGCTTAGCGAAATCAGCGTAAGCGATCGTTTCCATGTAAGATAACCTCGGTAAAGTTTTACTAAAAAGATAACGTTTACACTATCATTGGAGCCTGATATTACAAGTGGTAAAGATCGCATTTTTAAAATGAAAACTCGCAGTTATTTGCCTAATTTACAGTTCAGAGGTTTAATGAGAGCAGCATAGAAATGAGGTAACACATGGCCACAATTAAAGATGTTGCTCGCGAAGCAGGCGTTTCCATCGCCACCGTCTCACGAGTGATTAATAAATCGCCCAAAGCCAGTAAAGCGTCGATTGAATCCGTCACCCTAGCAATGGCCAAATTGGGCTACCGCCCTAATGCCGCCGCCAAAGCGTTGGTGAGTCAAAGCACCAATACCATGGGCGTATTAGTCGGTGATGTATCGGATCCCTTCTTCGGCACGCTGATTAAAGCCGTTGATGAAGTGGCCCATGAGAATGGCAAGCACCTACTGATTGGTAATGGCTATCACAATGCCGAGGAAGAGCGCAGAGCCATTGAACTGCTGATCAATAGCCGTTGCGATGCGCTGGTGATTCATTCTAAAGGCTTGAGTGACGAAGAGTTGCTGTCATACGCGCAAGAAGTCCCGAGCTTAGTGATCATCAATCGCCATATTCCACAAATCGCGCAACGCTGCATTTCCCTCGATAACTACAAAGGAGCCTATTTGGCGACAGAGTATTTGATTCGCCATGGCCATCAACACATCGCCTGCATTTCATCGAGCCACAAAATTGAAGACGCCGACGCGCGCATCGCTGGGTATCTCGCCGCATTAAGAGACAATCACATTGAGCTCTCTAGTGCGTATATCGAACAAGGCGAGCCTAATAGTGATGGGGGGGAAACGGCAATGACTAACTTGCTAACAAAATCTCTGCCGATCACTGGCGTGGTGGCTTACAACGACTACATGGCGGCAGGTGCGCTATCGGTATTGGATGAGAATGGCTTAAAAGTGCCAGAGCAAGTCTCGATGATAGGATTCGATGATGGTTTGATTGCTCGCTATGTCAGCCCTCGCCTCACCACCGTGCGCTATCCAATACAGATGATGGCAGAGAAAGCGGCAAGACTGGCGATCGATTTGGCTCGCCAGCAAGAGGCAGACCACAGCACCATGATCTTCTCACCCACTTTGGTAAGAAGAGATTCTGTGGCCAAGCTCTCTTAGCGCCTTTTCCTCATCAAAGCTTAAATCGCGTCATCTTCTGATCAAGCTGGCGCGACAAATCGGCCAAGGTTTCACTCTCTTCCGCTAAGAAGTTGGCCGCTTGCGACATCTCCATCGCCGCGTCATTGATACCACTGACGTTGCGATTCATCTCCTCTGCCACCGCACTCTGCTCTTCCGCTGCGGTAGCGATCTGCGTTGCTTTATCGCTCACGTGACGAATGTGATTGACGATCAATTGCAAATCCTCTCCCGCGTGCTCCGCTCGAGCGACACTGCTTTGTGCCAGTGATTGGCTTTTCTCCATCGCCGCCACGGCAGAAACGGCTAACTGCTGCAGTTTATTAATAGTGGTTTGTATTTCATCGGTCGATTGATGAGTGCGCCCAGCCAGATTTCGCACTTCATCAGCCACCACCGCAAAACCCCGCCCTTGCTCTCCCGCCCTTGCCGCTTCTATCGCAGCATTGAGCGCAAGCAAATTGGTCTGCTCTGAGATACTGCTGATCACATTGGTGAACTCGCTGATCTGCATCACCCCTTCTTTGAGCTTGGCGACCTGATCATTGGCCACTTCGAGTTCAACAGACAGCGACTTAATGCTGTCCACGCTGGAATGCACGTCTTTATCGCCCAAGTTGGCTTCTTTGGTCGCATCCAGCGTATCTCTGGCGGTGTCCTCGGCGTGGCCGGCCACATCAGCAACCGTTGCGCTCATCTCATTCATTGCCGTGGCTAACTGATTCAGTTGGTCTCGCTGGCTCAGCACCGCTTGGCTGGTCTCTTCCGCTGATGATGCAATGCGCACCGCGGCATCAGCCACCTCGGAAGCAGATTGAACCGATTCAAACAGCGCCTCTCTGACCGAGCCGATACTCTGATTGATGTCCTGCGCCAAGCGGCCAAATTCATCCTTACCCAACACCGCCACTTGAGCGGTTAGATTTCCGGCCGCAACTTGCTTCATGCTCTGACGAATGGCGTTTAACGGCTCAATCACCGCGCGGCTAATCAGCATCCCCAGCGCACTCATGACCAAGGTAATCGCGAGAGTGGCAATGCCCATTTTGAAAATTTGTTGATTCACCGCCGCTTCGATATCGTCCAATAACATCCCAGCGCCAATGATCCAGCCCCAAGGAGCAAAACCGTGCACCACGGAGAGTTTGTCGGCGGGTTGACCTCGACTGTTTTGCCACAGATAGGTGAGTGAGCCTGTGCCTCCCGCCCGGCCTAAATCCACCATGGTGAACCAAAACTGACCATCGCTGCCATTGCCCATCTGCTGACCAACCAACTCAGGTTTGATCGGATGAACCACAGTATTACGATTTTCATCTATGACAAATAGATAGTTGTTTTCATCAAAACGCGTTGCTGAGATTAACGCCTTGGCCAAATTTTGTGCCTCTGATTGAGCGTACGTTTGGCTAAGTGATTCCACTTGTGACAACACGGTATGGATCACGGCGTTCAACCGCGCGTGACGCTCAGCAATCAAGTTCGTTTTGAGAGTATTAACGGAGATAAACAGTAGGAGTAGGAATCCTAAAATTCCGACAGCAACAATCATTGCCAGCTTATAGCTGACTTTCATATTTCTTAGCTTCAACATGACGTACCCATCCCGACAGAGATTCTGACTCAGATTTTCAAGACTGATAGATTTGTTATTTTTATAAATGCTCTTTATAGGATGGTAGAGAGGAAACACTTTGCCACTGGCAACACTGAGTTTGTTAACTGGATCACTAAAAAATATGCAACCAAGAGCACTGGTGGTTTTTGCGGAAATAATGAAAAAGGCTCCGACATGCAGAGCCTTTTATTTAAACGTTTAAAAATCAAAACGATAGGAGGTAAAGTAACGATACTCTTCTCCGGGGGAAAGTAGGCAACTGGGTTGTGGCCAGTCCGGATGGTTCGGCGAATCCGGTAAAAATTGGGTCTCCAGCGCCAAGCCTGCATAGTCTCGATATTCACTGCCACTGCGGTTTGGTGTGCCTGCCAGCCAATTACCCGTATAGAGCTGAATGGCGGGTTTGTTGCTACAAACAGACAAACGAATCAACTCATCAGGCGAGGTCACACACGCAACGGGCAGAGACACATCGCGCTCTCGTTCAAACAGATAGCTGTGATCATACCCTTTAGCACATTGTTGCTGCTCATCTTGTAGCAAGGTTGCACCAATGGTTTTTTCTGTATTGAAATCAAAACTGGTACCAGAAACCCTTCGCAGCGTACCCAATGGGGTGCCAACATTATTGGTCGGCAAATAACATGGGGCATTTAACATCAACTTATGCAGCAAGCAATCGTGGCCCGACTCCGCGCCCATTAAATTGAAATACGCATGGTTAGTGAGATTCACTGGCGTCACGGCATCGGTTGTCGCCCAGTAACGAATGGTCAGTTGATTCTCGTCGGTCAACTGATATTGGACGTTAACGCTAAGATGACCGGGAAACCCCTGATCGCCATTTGGAGATTCGAGTGCAAACGTCACTTCATCACTTGATTGCGATTCAATATGCCAACGCCGTTTATCAAAACCTTGAGCTCCACCGTGCAAACAGTTTCCTGCTTGGTTTACCGAAACTTGGTAAGCCACACCATCAATCGAAAAAAGCCCATTGGCGATGCGATTTGCATAACGCCCGACGGTTACCCCCATGTAACTCGCCTGTCGCTCGAAGTTCTGCATCGTCCCCACGCCTAACAGAACTTCTCTTCGCTCCCCGCTCGCCAACGGTAATTGGCAACTCAGCCAAGTCGCACCAATGTCCATTAAGGTCACGGACATACCAGCACGATTTGACAATTCCACTAATTGGGCAGGCTGGCCATCAAAGGCCGCCTGCTCAGTCATAGTTTGGTTCAATTGAGCAATCATCCCGCGGTCCTAAAGCACTTCAACCAAACCTGCGCCATCTTTGGCTTGGCAAACATAAATCGACTCTTTTAGGCCCGTTGCCGCTTGGTATTTTGCTGCAACGGTGGCTTTCACTTCATCAACCAGTGTCGGTGGTACCAGTGCCACGATACAGCCACCAAAGCCACCGCCAGTCATGCGCACACCGCCTTGATCGCCGATCACCGCTTTAACTATCTCCACCAGCGTATCGATCTCTTTTACTGTGATTTCGAAATCATCGCGCATTGAGGCATGAGACTCGGCCATCAGCTCGCCCATACGCTTCATGTCGTGCGCTCGCAGCGCTTGCGCTGCTTCCACCGTACGATCATTTTCGGTGATGACGTGACGGGCACGTTTTGCCACCATTTCATCCAGCTCAGCAACTTTCTCGTTGAACTGCTCAATCGTCACATCGCGTAGCGCTTTCACACCGAAAATGCGCGCCGCTTCTTCACATTGCTGACGGCGAGTGTTGTATTCACTGTCGACCAAACCACGCTTTTTATTCGAGTTGATGATCACGACGGCCATCTCTTCTGGCATGGAAACCGATTCCGTTTCTAGGCTACGGCAGTCCAATAGCATTGCGTGATTTTCACGCCCTTCCGCTGAAATCATTTGATCCATGATGCCGCAGTTACAACCGACGAACTCGTTCTCGGCTTGTTGACCATTTAAGGCAATTTCGGCTTGGCTGATCTCAAGATTGAACAGCACTTTAAACGTCTGGCCAATCACCACTTCCAACGCCGCCGATGAGCTCAAACCCGCACCTTGAGGTACGTTGCCGCTGACTGAAATATCTGCACCTGTGAACGAGTAACCGCGTGCAAGAAGGCACTTGACCACGCCGCGAATGTAGTTCGCCCACATTTTGTCTTGCTGGAAGGTAATGGCTTGCGTGATATCGAACTCATCCACTGCGTTGCCGTAATCGACTGAGACAACACGCACGATATTGTCTTCACGCTTTGCTGCTGCAACCACGGTTTGGTAGTTAATGGCACATGGCAACACAAAACCATCGTTGTAGTCGGTATGCTCACCAATTAGGTTCACGCGTCCAGGCGCTTGGATGATGTGGCTTGGTGCGTAACCCAGCACTTGTTCAAAAGCGGTTTTCACATTTTGGATAAGTTCAGACATAGGAACGTTCTCTTAACATAGTAATTTGATGGGGGATAGCGCGTTGAGCCTAACTTTCTATCGATAAAGTCGCGCTATCCCGTAATTCGTTATCAGTCCAATTTAATGGCTTAGCATTCTTTGTAATGGACATCACTCACATCACGCAGACGCTGCGCCGCCTGCTCTGCGGTAAGGTCTCGTTGGCTTTCTGCCAGCATTTCGTAGCCCACCATAAACTTGCGAATCGTCGCGCTACGCAGTAAAGGCGGATAGAAAAGAGCATGAAGTTGCCAATGGTCGATGTCGGTGCCTTGGTCAAAAAACGGCGCGTAGTGCCAGCCCATTGAGTAAGGGAAAGAACACTGAAACAAGTTGTCGTAGCGGCTGGTCAGCTTCTTAATCGCTCGCGCTAAATCGTCTCGTTGCTCATCGCTAAGTTCGCTCATACGGCGAATGTGCGTTTTCGGCAGCAGCATGGTTTCGAATGGCCACGCCGCCCAGTAAGGTACCACCGCCAACCAGTGCTCGGTTTCCACCACAATGCGCGAGCCATCTTTGAGTTCTGCTTGCACGTAATCCACCAGCAAGTTGCTGCCGTGTTCTTGATAGTACGTTTTTAGGTTGTGCTCTTTACGCTCAATTTCGTTTGGTAAGAAGCTATTCGCCCAGATCTGACCGTGTGGATGCGGCTGAGAACAGCCCATGGTCTCTCCTTTGTTCTCGAATGCTTGAACCCAAACGTACTCTTTGCCGAGCTCTTCAATTTGTTCGTTCCAGGTCTCAATCACGCCGCGTATTTTTTCCACTGGCAGTTCAGGTAAGGTTTTGCTGTGATCTGGCGAGAAGCAAATTACTCGGCTTAAACCGCGCACACCTTGGGTTTTGAATAGCGGGTTGTCTGACTCCGGCGCATCCGGTGAGTCCACCATCAAAGCAGCAAAATCGTTCTTAAACACGTAAGTGCCTTGGTAATCTGGATTAACATCGCCGGAGACACGTTCGTTAGTTGGACACAAGAAACACTTCTCATCGTAACTTGGCAATTCATCAATGGCCGGTTTCTCATCGGCGCCGCTCCAAGGACGTTTTGCACGATGAGGGGAAACCAAAACCCACTGCCCCGTGAGTGGATTAAAACGACGGTGTGGATGATCCACAGGGTTAAACTCAACATTCGACATAGTACTTACTCAACTCTTCAAAATTCTTCAAACTCAGCTTCCCAACACCGTGAGAAGCGCAGATGACAACGCAGAAACGTCAATTACGCTGGAGAATAGCCATTGGGATTATTTGACTGCCAGTTCCACGTATCGGCGGTCATTTCCGCCACCGAACGTGTTGCCTTCCAGCCAAGTTCGCGCTCGGCTTTTTCTGTGCTTGCCCAACATTCGGCAATGTCACCCGGACGACGCGGGCATAACTCGTAAGGCACCGGTTTACCGCAAGCGGCCGCAAACGCCTCCACCATCTCAAGTACGCTCGAACCTTTACCTGTGCCTAAGTTGTAAATGTGCAAACCCGATGTTGCCCCGACCGATTTCAATGCGGCGATGTGGCCATCGGCCAGATCCATCACATGGATGTAATCGCGCACGCCCGTGCCATCAGGGGTTGGGTAGTCATTGCCAAACACGGAGAGTTTTTCACGGCGACCAACGGCTACTTGGGCGATAAACGGCATCAAGTTGTTGGGAATGCCTTGTGGATCTTCTCCCATGCTGCCCGATGGATGCGCACCAACCGGGTTGAAGTAACGCAATAGGGTGATGCTCCAGTCATTTTCCGCGTGAAACAGATCGCTTAAACACTGCTCCACCATGTATTTGCTGCGTCCGTATGGATTGGTGGTGGCGCCTGTTGGTGAATCTTCCGTAATCGGAACCATTTCTGGGTCACCATAAACCGTTGCCGATGAACTGAAGACGATGCTTTTCACGCCGGCTTTGCGCATGCAGCGCGCCAGCACCAACGAGCCATTGACGTTGTTGTCATAGTACTCGAGTGGTTTTGCCACCGATTCGCCAACCGCTTTGAGGCCAGCAAAGTGGATCACCGCTTGAATATCATGCTTGGCGAACACGGAGTCCAAAAAGGCTTCGTCACGAATATCACCTTGGTAGAAGATAGGTTGCTTACCCGTGAGCGCTTCAATACGGCTTAACACGTCCACTTTCGCATTGCATAAGTTGTCGACGATGATCGGTTCCATACCGGCTGCCATCATCTGCACACATGTATGGCTACCGATGTAACCCATGCCACCTGTCACTAAAACGTTCACCCTTTCCTCTCCTGATCTCAAATTTGCTCAATGGCTTTGCTTGTTTAAAAGCTTACCAAGCATGTTGGATCGGGTTCCGTGATCCAATTCGCAAAGTGTAAACGTTTTCACTGATTTTCATAAACAATCCTTTTTACACTGAGATTTAGTGAAAGAAATTCCACCATGCTGCGAGCGTTCCAGTATCATAAAAACGCTCATGGCTCGATTTTTACTAAAAAAAACGGATGCATCACGCAGCCTCTTGATTACAATAGAGAACAGATGATTTCACTCAGCACAGTGCGCTGTGCCAACAGGAAGAAGAATGGCTACGTTAAAAGATATTGCCACGGAAGCGGGCGTTTCCCTGGCCACGGTGTCGCGAGTGCTCAATGAAGACCCGACCCTGAGTGTCAAAGAAGAGACCAAACACCGTATCTTAGAAATTGCGGAGAAACTGGAATACCGCACCAGCAGCGCGAAAAAGAACAGCATTGCCGCCGTGCCGGCCCATCATTTCCTAGCATTGTACAACTACAAGCCAGAAGCTGAGATTAACGATCCTTACTATCTCTCTATTCGCCATGGCATTGAAACCCAGTGTGAAAAACTCGGCATCGATTTAACCAACTGCTACGACAGCAAAATCGACCCCGACGTGAAAAAGATCACGGGTGTCCTTATGGTAGGCAAAACCACCCCAGCCGCGATGTTGCGCGCCAGCAAGATGACCGACAACATCTGCTATCTCGATTTTAGTGATGACCATGGCAACTTCGACAGCGTGGATATTGATCTGGTAAAAATCAGTAAAGAAGTAACCGATTTCTTTATCAGCCAAGGTTTTGATCGCATTGGTTTTATTGGCGGTCAAGACGAACCCGGCCAAGCCGACATTCGCGAAATGGCCTTTGCTGAATATGGTCAGT
Source organism: Vibrio sp. 03_296 (assembly GCF_002265885.1). Classification (NCBI taxonomy): domain Bacteria; kingdom Pseudomonadati; phylum Pseudomonadota; class Gammaproteobacteria; order Vibrionales; family Vibrionaceae; genus Vibrio; species Vibrio sp. 03_296. The sequence goes on along the minus strand of NZ_NPKW01000052.1, from coordinate 67,841 downwards.
TGAAAGGCGTGGTCAATGATGCGGACATTTATCGCGGCGATTTCTCCAGTTCATCTGGCTACAAGTTGGCAAAAAGCATGTTAGAACGCAGTGATTATCCGAAGGCGCTGTTTATCGCTTCCGACTCCATCGCGATTGGCGTGCTGCGCGCTTTGCTCGAACATGGGCTCAACATTCCCCGCGATATTTCGCTGATCAGCGTTAACGACATTCCCAACGCCAGATTCACTTTCCCGCCGCTCTCAACGGTGAGAATTCACTCGGAAATGATGGGCATTCAAGGCGTAAACTTACTGGTTGAAAAAGCGCGTGATGGCCGAGCACTGCCGCTTAAAGTGTATGTGCCAAGCAAACTCAAGCTCCGAGGAACGACGCATGAGAGAGGAAGCATGCATGAACAGTGAGAAACTGCTTAAAGAGCTGGAAGAAAACGCCTGTCTTGATCTGCATAAGCTCTATTACGCCAACCCAGATAAACGTTTTTATGCGCTGCTGGCGCAGCTTTACCAGTTACGCGAACAACATGGGCTGACAACTCGCTTATCTCCTTACGTCACGGAAATTGAATCTCTGATCAAAGCGCTAGGCCTGACCAAAGAACGAAGTCTTAGCGATGAGCAAAAGGGTCACACCGTGACAGCAGAGCAATTTGACCACTTAGTTGAAACGCTCGACTTTAACCAAAGGGCCCACCGCATTAGTCGTTTTATTTTGACCAAAGATAACCACAAAACGTTTAGTAAACCAGTTGAGCTGGTGATGTACGGCGATTCCATCACCGAGTGGGGCCCTTGGCACGATGCTTTTTCCGGTTTTCAAGTCGCGAATCGCGGGCTTGCGGGGGATACCACCGCAGGCATGCTTGAACGCATTGACACCACGTTGGTGTGTCAGCCGAAACTGGTGTGCATCATGGCGGGGATTAACGATTTAGCGCAAGGCTACTCGGTGCAACAAGTCGTAGAAAACTACCGTCGAATGCTGACCATTTGGCAAGAACACGGCATTGAAGTATGGGTGCAGTCCACGCTTTATGTGGGGGAGCGAATGTCATCATTGAACCCACTGGTCAGCGAGCTAAATCGTCAATTGAGGCAAATATGTCAGGCGCAATCGCTGCGTTTTATCGACCTCAACGCCACGCTCTGCCCAGAGCAGACACTGCCTCTTGAGTGCAGTTGCGATGACTTACACCTTAACTCGCACGCTTACGCACAATGGCTCTCTGTGCTCACGCCAATGCTGGATGCTCGTTTCGCTGCGGCATAAGGCGATGACGCCAGTTTTATCCAAAGCACGCTGAGCGTGCTTTCTTTTTATCTTTATTTTTCAATAAGTAAAGTATAAACCCTTTCCATTCTTGCCGTATTTCCTCTTCATGTAACACTCCTATCCGCCACGGAAAAGCCGCTAAAACTGGTTAAACATTATTCTTTAACTCGGATCACACCTTTCACTCTTTCCCACTGAGAATTCGTGATCAAGTTAAAGTAAAACGTTTTCACCAATTCTATTTAGTAAAAGTTTTACTAATATATTTTCCAGATATCCAAATCTCTATTTAACAGAACGTCGGCGGATCCTTTGATCGAAGTCGCCGAGGGGAGAAAAAACGTGAACAACTGGGAAAACTTCCTTCATTTACATGAGAACAGAATGGCGCCGCGTGCGTACTTCTTCTCCTATGATACCGTTCAACAAGCTCAAACCTTTCAGCGTGAGTTGAGCAGCCGCTTTATGCTGCTAAGTGGTCAGTGGCAATTTCATTACTTCAGCAACCCAATGCTGGTACCTGATGAGTTTTACTCGCAAACCATGAACGACTGGGGGCACATTACCGTACCCAACATGTGGCAAATGGAAGGCCACGGCGATCTTCAATACACAGACGAAGGTTTCCCATTCCCAATTGATGTGCCTTTTGTACCAACCGACAACCCAACGGGCGCTTATCAACGCACCTTCACTTTGGGCCCTCAATGGGACGAAAAACAAACCATCATCAAGTTCGATGGCGTAGAAACCTACTTTGAGGTGTACGTCAACGGCCACTATGTCGGTTTTAGTAAAGGCAGCCGTCTTACTGCAGAGTTCGACATTTCTGCCTACGCACAACAAGGCGAAAACTTGCTCTCTGTGCGAGTGATGCAATGGGCCGATTCGACTTACATTGAAGACCAAGACATGTGGTGGACGGCAGGGATCTTCCGTGATGTTTACCTTGTGGGCAAAGAGCCGGTTCACGTCCAAGATCTCACTATTCGCACCGATTTCGCCGACGATTATCAAAGTGCGACGCTCAGTGCTCAGGTTGAATTGGAAAATCTTTCTACCGCGATTGCGTCTGGCTATACGCTGGAGTACGCACTGCATGACAAAGGCACTGTCGTAGCCTGCGGCCACTGTGACGCACTAACCATTCAAGAGACCAACCACGTGAACTTCGCCATTGATATGGTGAACCCAACGCATTGGACAGCAGAAAACCCTTACCTTTACCACTTGTTCATCACCTTAAAAGATCACCAAGGCAAGGTCGTGGAAGTGATCCCACAACGCGTCGGTTTCCGTGACATCAAAGTGCGTGACGGCCTGTTCTACATCAACAATCAATACGTGATGCTGCATGGTGTCAACCGACACGACAACGATCACCTAAAAGGTCGCGCTGTGGGCATGGACCGCGTGGAAAAAGATCTGATTTTGATGAAGCAGCACAACATCAACTCAGTTCGCACCGCGCACTACCCGAACGACCCGCGCTTCTACGAACTGTGTGATATTTACGGCCTGTTTGTGATGGCAGAAACCGATGTGGAAACCCACGGCTTTGCCAACGTTGGCGACCTAAGCCGCATCACCAATGATGCAGCATGGGAAGCGGTGTTTGTTGATCGCGCAGTGCGCCATGTGCACGCACAGAAAAACCACCCATCGATCATCATGTGGTCACTCGGCAATGAGTCTGGTTACGGTTGTAATATCCGCGCCATGTACGCCGCCACCAAAGCCCTTGATGACACACGTTTGGTGCACTACGAAGAAGACCGCGATGCTGAAGTCGTCGACGTGATTTCCACCATGTACTCGCGCGCGCAACTGATGAACTACTTTGGTGAGCATCCACACGAAAAACCGCGCATCATCTGCGAATACGCCCACGCGATGGGTAACGGGCCGGGTGGTCTAACCGAATACCAAAATGTGTTCTACGCGCATGACCACATTCAAGGCCACTATGTGTGGGAGTGGTGTGATCACGGCATTCTAGCGCGTGATGAGCACGGTCAAGAGTTCTACAAATACGGCGGCGATTACGGCGATTACCCGAACAACTACAACTTCTGTATGGATGGTCTGATTTACCCAGATCAAACCCCAGGCCCAGGCCTGAAAGAATACAAGCAAGTGATTGCACCGGTGAAAATCCGCGCCGTTGAGGGTTGCCACGACCGCTTCATCGTTGAGAACAAACTGTGGTTCACCAACTTAGATGACTACACCATCACCGCTGAAATTCGCGCCGAAGGCGAAACCTTGCGTAGCGTGCAATTTAAAGTCGAAGCACTGGCCGCCAATAGCGCTCGTGAAGTGAGCATCAACTTGCCAGAATTGGATGAGCGCGAAGCCTTCATCAACTTTACCGTACGCAAAGACAGCCGTACCCTGTACAGCGAAGCCAACCACGACATCGCGGTGTACCAGTTCCAGCTGAAAGAAAACACCGCCACGTTGTCTGCGTTGCTCAACCACAATGTTCAACCATTAGTGCATGAAGAAAGCCGCCTGGAGCACGTGATCACAGGTCATAACTTCACGCTCACTTTCTCGAAAGTAAACGGCAAACTGACCTCATGGCGTGTGAATGGTGAGGAGTTGATTCAATCAGAGCCAAGGTTGAACTTCTTCAAACCAATGATTGATAACCACAAACAAGAGTACGAAGGGCTGTGGCACCCTGCGCATCTGCAAATCATGCAGGAACACTTCCGCACGCTGAGCGTGGAAGCGAGCGAAGAGGCCGTACTGATCACCACCAGCAGCATTGTTGCGCCTCCTGTGTTCGATTTTGGCATGCGTTGTACCTACCGCTACCAAATCAACGCGCAAGGCCATTTGAACGTGGAACTGAGTGGCGAGCGCTACGGCGACTACCCTCACGTGATTCCGGTCATTGGCTTGGATTTGGGCATCAACGGCAACTTTGATCAAGTGAGTTACTACGGTCGCGGCCCTGAAGAGAACTATCAAGACAGCCGCCAAGCCAACATCATCGATCTGTACCACACCAACGTGGCGGACATGTTCGAGAACTACCCGTTCCCACAAAACAACGGCAACCGCCAGCACGTGCGTTGGGCATCGCTCACCAACCGTCATGGCAGTGGGTTATTGGTGAAACCTCAGCAAGAAATCAACTTGAGCGCGTGGTTCTACACCAACCAAAACCTGCATCAAGCGCAACATACGATTGAGCTAGAAAAAAGTGGCTACATCACCCTTAACCTTGATCATCACGTGATGGGCTTGGGTTCAAACTCTTGGGGCAGTGAAGTGCTCGACTCTTACCGCGTGTATATGGATACGTTCCGCTATGGCCTCACCCTGATGCCATTGCAAGCAGGCGATTGCAGCGCTCAAGTCATGGCAAACCATGATTTCGACAACGCATTTTTCACTTCAACCGATACCAAAATCGTTAACGAGGCGTAACCCATGATCGTGTTAGACAGCTTAGAGCAATTCAAACAGGTATATCGCAACGGTCGTAAATGGAACCGCTGTGTGGAAGCGATTAATAACCTCAACCATATCAAACCAGGGGTGATGCATTCGATTGGTGATTCCTTGGTTTATATGCTGGTGGAAGGCAGCTCTCAAAGCGGTGAAACCTTTACCGGAAACCGTCGTTACTTTGATGTGCATTACTACCTCGAAGGCGGCGAAACCGTAGAGTTTGCCGCCAAATCCGAACTCGAGACCGTGACCCCTTATCGCGATGAAACCGATCGCGAGCAACTGCAAGGCCAAGGAGAAACGCGCCAACTACAACAAGGTCAAGTGGCCATTTTTGAAAACGACAAAGCCTACCGTTTTTGCGGCAACCAAGCGGTGAAAAAGGTGGTGCTGAAAGTGACGATCGAGGATGGCTATTTCCTCAATAAATAAACACTGCCACGGCAAAAAATAGACCAATAAAGATAAATAAAGACGAGAGCGACAGCATGAACTGTCGCTCCACCCTACAAAATAACGTGCCTCTTCGGAGAAAAAACATGTCTGATACTAAACGGAACACCATAGGTAAATTCGGCCTCTTGTCCCTGACATTTGCCGCTGTGTTTAGCTTCAATAACGTCATTAACAACAACATTGAGATCGGGCTGGCATCAGCGCCGATGTTCTTCTTAGCGACCATTTTTTACTTCATCCCTTTCTGTTTGATCATCGCGGAATTCGTTTCACTCAATAAAAACTCCGAAGCGGGTGTTTACGCTTGGGTGAAAAGTTCACTGGGCGGCCGTTGGGCTTTCATCTCCGCTTACACCTACTGGTTTGTTAACCTCTTTTTCTTTACCTCGTTGCTGCCGCGCGTCATCGCCTATGCGTCTTACGCGTTTTTGGGCTACGAGTACATCCTTACCCCGTTTGCCACCACCGCATTGAGCATGCTGTTGTTCGCTTTTGCCACTTACGTCTCCACCAATGGCGCGAAAATGTTGGGCCCGATCACTTCAGTAACCTCTTCACTGATGCTGCTCCTCACACTCTCTTACATCTTGCTCTCTGGTGCTGCGCTGCTCGGTGGCGTGCAACCGGCGGACCCAATCACAGTGGAAGCGATGGTGCCAGAATTGAGTTGGGCCTTCCTCGGCATTACTACTTGGATCTTCATGGCTGCCGGCGGCGCTGAATCGGTCGCGGTCTACGTGAACGACGTGAAAGGCGGCTCAAAATCGTTCGTTAAAGTGATCATCGTGGCTGGCATCTTCATCGGTGTGCTTTACTCGGTTGCTTCCGTGTTGATTAACGTGTTTGTTTCCAGCAGCGAGCTGAAATTCACTGGCGGCTCAGTGCAAGTGTTTGAAGGGTTAGCGAGCTACTTTGGCTTACCTGAAATTATGATGAATCGCTTTGTTGGTTTGGTCTCATTCACCGCGATGTTTGGCTCGCTACTGATGTGGACTGCAACCCCGGTTAAGATCTTCTTCTCTGAGATTCCAGAAGGCATCTTTGGTAAGAAAACGGTGGAACTGAATGAAAACGGCGTGCCTGCACGTGCCGCTTGGATTCAATACGCCATCGTTCTACCGCTCATGGTGATCCCAACATTGGGCTCAGACACTGCGCAAGATCTGATGAACACCGTGATCAACATGACCGCAGCCGCATCGATGCTACCACCGCTGTTCATCATGCTGGCGTATCTGAATCTGCGTCTGAAACTCGACCATCTCGAGCGCGATTTCAAAATGGGCTCTCGTATGACGGGCATTGCTGTGGTTTCGATTCTGATTGGCATCTTCACGGTTGGATTCTTGGCCTCCACCTTCCCAACCGGAGCCGACATCATGACCATCATCTTCTACAACGTTGGCGGCATTGTGATTTTCCTTGGCTTTGCTTGGTGGAAATACAGCCAGTACGAAAAGTCACTCAACAGTGAAGAACGCGCGAAAGAGGCCAGCCCAAGCGCCGTCCTTCCATAAATGACGCTCAACCATTCTAGGTTGATGACCGAAAACTTGGGCAGAGAAAAACGCTCTGCCCTTCACCCTGCCCGCCCCCATAACAACTCTAATGGCTGGCAGATTATTTTCATTCACTGATCCATTTTTTTGTTTTACTGCAGACGGATACGGGAGGAACTATGTCTGAATCACTGCGTGGCACCATAGGCAAATTTGCCTTGCTGTCGATGACCTTTGCGGCGGTTTTCAACGTGCGCAATATCGTCAACAACAACATCGAACTGGGGCTCAGCTCTGCCCCCATTTTTCTCTTAGCAACCGTGGTCTATTTCATTCCATTCGTTTTTATTATTGCCGAATTTGTTTCTGCTAATAAGAACTCAGAATCCGGCATGTATGACTGGTTGAAAAAGCCTTTAGGCAGCAAAGCCGCTTATTTGGGCTCCTTTCTCTACTGGTTTGTGAACCTGTTCTGGTTTGTTTCCTTACTGCCTAACGTCATTGCCTATGCGTCTTACGCCATGTTGGGTTACGAATACAGCTTCTCACCCATGGTGACGTCACTCATCTCGATTGTGTTGTTTGCCTTCGCCACTCACATCTCTACCAAAGGCGCGAGCTGGTTGGGCAAGATCTCTGAAATTGTCGCTTATGGCGTGTTTGCTTTGTTTGCGATTTATGTGTTGGGTGCGCTGATGGCCCTTGGTGGTGATCTCACCCCCGCCGAGCCCATCACGTTACAAGCGATGACCCCAACCATCAACTGGGCAACCCTTGGCATCATGTGTTGGATTTTCCAAGCTGCTGGTGGTGCGGAAACCGCAGCCGCTTACCTTAACGACGTCAAAGGCGGCCATAAATCCTTTATCAAAGTGATCATCATCGCCGGTGTAGTGATCGGCGCGATGTACGCCATCGGCTCGCTCTTGGTCAACGTGTTTGTTGCACGTGAAAACCTCACTTACGCAGGCGGCATGGTGGAAATTTTCACCGGCATGGCGAATTACTTTGGCATCTCGCAAAGTTTGGTTGGCCGTTTCGTTGGCATCATTTTGTTCATTGCGATGTTTGGCTCAATGATGATGTGGACCGCCGCTCCGGTGAAAATTCACTTCTCTGAAATTCCAAAAGGCGTGTATGGAGAGAAAACTACGGAGCTGAACGAACACGGTGTTCCTGTACGTGCGGCGTGGTGGCAGTTTGCCTTTGTGTTCGTGATGCTGGTGGTAAATGGCTTTGGTTCGGAATCGGTGCAAGACATGATGAATCAAGCCATCAACCTCACCGCAGGAACGGCGATGCTTCCGCCCATCTTCATCATGGTGGCGTATTTTGTCTTCCGATTGAAGTTCGACGATACACCACGAGATTTCCGTATGGGCTCACGCAAAGTGGGAATGAGCATCGTATCCGTGCTGATTGCCATCTTTATTATCAGCATGACGGCGTCTGCCTTCCCAACCGGTGTTGACTTGGTGAGAGCCTTCTTTATCAATGTCTTCATGACCGCGGTGTTCTCTGGCCTTGCTTGGTGGTGGATCTCTCGCTTTGAGAAAAAGCAGACGTTGAACTCCCATGAGCCAGAGGCTAAACACACCGCCTCGCAAACTCAATAACGCTAATAACAAAAGCGCCAATATCCTTTGGCGCTTAACCGTTTTCTCCTACCAGAGACTTTTCTATGAAGATGAAACCCCTTATTGCTGCTATGACTCTGGCGATGCTAACAGCCGGCTGTTCAACCACCACCGACGCACCAACACGTGCTTCGCAGTTTAAAAACGTGATCGACCGCAGTGGTTCCCCTGAATACATGCGCGATTATGACTTTGATGACCACCAGCGCTTTAATCCATTTTTCGATATGGGTGCATGGCACGGCCACCTATTGCCTGACAATGCAGAAGGCATGGGCGGCTTTCCCGGCACAGCACTGCTGACCGAAGAATACATCAACTTTATGGCCAATAACTTTGACCGCTTGAGTGTGTTTAAAGATGGCAAGCGAGTTGAATTTACGATGGAAGCCTATAGCCTTCCGGGCGCGTTAGTGCAAACACTGACGGCCGATGAGGTGACCGTCGAAATGACGCTGCGCTTTGTATCAAATCGCACCTCACTGCTAGAAACCCACATCATCACGGGTTCGCCCCTCGAACTGGTTTGGGATGGTCAATTGTTAGAGCAATACCATGCCAAAGAGGGCCAATCGCAATCCGCTAAAACCATCGACGAGCAATACCCAGATTACAACCGCACCCTCGTTGCCACCGATGACGGATTAACCGTGACATTTGGCAAAGTGCGCTCAACCTGGGATCTGCTGACTTCTGGCGAGTCTGAGTACCAAATCCATAAGTCCGTGAAGATGAACACTCAAGTGAATGGCCACCAATTTACTTCTACGGCAAAAATTGACGCGTCTACCAAGATTTACACCACTTACACTCACGTCCTAACCGCAAAAGAGAACCAAACTGAACAAGCGAAGATTCAAGATATTTTGGCCAATCCACAAGCCTACCTTTCAGCTTCTGAGCAACGTTGGGAAGAGTATCTCACCAAGGGCTTAACCAACCCGCACGCCACATCAGAGCAAGAACGCGTGGCGGTGAAAGCAATGGAAACGTTGAACGGCAACTGGCGCGGCGTTGCTGGGGCGATGAAGTTTGACTCCGTGACGCCATCGGTGACCGCACGTTGGTTCTCTGGCAACCAAACTTGGCCTTGGGACAGTTGGAAACAAGCCTACGCCATGGCGCATTTCAACCCTGATGTGGCGAAGAACAACATCCGCGCGATGTTCGCTTACCAGATACAAGCTGATGATGCGATTCGTCCTTGGGATGTTGGCTATGTGCCCGATTTGCTCGCGTATAACCTTAGCCCAGAACGCGGCGGTGATGGCGGCAACTGGAATGAGCGCAACACCAAACCCAGCCTTGCAGCATGGGCGGTAATGGAAGTGTACAAGACGACCCAAGACAAAGCATGGCTTGAGGAGATGTACCCGAAATTGGTCGCTTACCACGATTGGTGGCTACGTAATCGAGACCACAATGGTAATGGCGTTCCTGAGTATGGCGCGGCGCGCGACAAAGCCCACAATAACGCCGCTGGAGAGATGTACTTTGAGGTCATCAAAGGCGATCGCACCACCACCATCACTGGCCAAGCGGCGTATGAGAAAGTGCTCAAGCAAGGCGATTACGATCGCATTGAAAGCCCAGCACAAACGGCGGCCTCTTGGGAGTCAGGTCGAGACGATGCGGCGGTATTTGGCTTCATCGACCAAGATCAGCTCGAAGCCTACCTTGCCAACGGCGGCCAGCGCTCAGATTGGGTGGTGAAATTCGCGCAAAACCGCGCTAAAGATGGCACCTTACTGGGTTACTCGCTACTGCAAGAATCGGTAGACCAAGCCAGCTACATGTACAGTGACAACCAATATCTGGCGCAAATGGCCGATCTTCTTGGCAAGCCAGAGCAAGCAAAAACGTTTCGCGCTAAAGCAGACAAGCTCGCTGCCTACATCAACACTTGTATGTTTGATGAGAGCACGGGATTCTTTTACGACATTCGCATTGAAGACCAACCGCTGGCTAACGGCTGTGCGGGCAAACCCATTATCGAGCGTGGCAAAGGGCCGGAAGGTTGGTCCCCCCTCTTTAATGGCGCAGCAACCCAAACGCACGCCGATGCGGTGGTGAAAGTGATGAAAGATCCGCAAGAGTTCAACAGCTATGTGCCATTAGGCACGGCAGCACTTTCCAGCCCGGCATTTGGCCCAGACATATACTGGCGTGGACGCGTTTGGGTCGACCAATTCTACTTTGGCTTAAAAGGCATGGAACGATACGGCTATCGCCAAGATGCGGTGGAGATGGCCAGCGCCTTCTTCAACCATGCTGACGGCTTAGTGCAAGACGGCCCAATTCGTGAGAACTACAACCCACTCACGGGAGAACAACAAGGCGCACCAAACTTCTCTTGGAGTGCGGCGCACTTATACATGCTGTACAACGATTTCTTTACTGCTGAATAAGCCTTACTGCTCAGTTAAAACCAACCAGCGACAATGCCCTTGATTGCCAAAATTAAGGGCGTTTTTGTATAAAAAACCAAGCAAAACCAGTCACTAAGACTAGACTCTAAATATCGCTGACCGTTTTAAAGGGCTCTATGAAGTGATGCCACCTTCGCCATTTTACACGCGCGCCTTATTGACACTGATCCTGTTAGGATTGGTGGTGTTTAGTTTTAATCCATTTCTCGATCGCAACGATCTGCTGCCACTTTACGACAGCAAACGCCTGTTTGTGCTGTTTCTGTTGCAAATCACCGCGCTCATCGTGCTGTTCTCCACTCAACAGCGGCAGCGTATCATCGATCATTGGTGCTCTCTCACGCTCCTCCACCGAGGTTTACTGAGCCTTTTTATTGCTTCGAGCTTACTGGCTACGTGGCTTGCTCGCTATCCACTGGCCGCTGTTTTGCAATGGTTTTATTTGGCAGGATTGGTTTTGATGCTGTTTGTACTGCGTGATGTGGTGAAGAAGCAGCAAGCCCGATGGTTTGAATACACTCTTTGGCTCAGTGCGTTTCTGTTTTTGAGCATTGCGCTGGCGTTTTGGATCCGCATTGTGCACCAGTTGAACGTCAACAACTTCACCCTGTTTGGCTTTGCCAACCCTCGTTTTCTCAACCAGATCCATATTTGGCTCATCTTCCCTGTCGTTTATCTTGCCGCTCTAGCGATGAAACGCGGCAAACCTGGCGTTATGCCAAGAGCGATCCTCGCGATCGATTTCGCCATTTGTTTTGCCACCGATGCGCGAGGACCACTGGTGGCCATATTGGGTGGATTCACGCTGCTGATGTTTTGCGCCAGAGATCTGCGCTCTATTTGGTGGAAACTGTTGTGGCAAAGCGCTGTGGCCGGTGCACTGGTGAAACTCGCGCTGCTTTCCCCACTTCCCAGCATGATTTTTGGTGGGCCGATTGAGTGGCTCAACATTCGAACAGAGAGCTCCGGACGCTTGGCGCTGTGGCGACACTCTTGGCAAATCTTCACCTTTACCGGATTGGGCGGGGATGCGTTTGTCTGCGAAGAGGTCAACCACGGCCGGCCACACAACTCTCTTCTCAACGTGTTGGTGCATTGGGGCGTGGTGGCCGCTCTGTGCTACCTAGCGTTGATCGTCTCACTGTTGCGCCTCACCATCAGGCAGCGTTCGTTACGCACTAAGTTGCTTGGCGTCAGCCTGCTCTGCGGCATCGCGTACAGCTTGGTGTCTGGGGTGCTCGATTCACCTTTAAGTCAACTGATGGCGGTTGTCGCCTGCGCACTGTTTTGGTCACGTTGCTCGCTTGCGTCTGCCTCATTACCATTGCCAGCCAACAAACCTGGCCCATGGTGGGCGCACAGCGTGATACTGATTGTCGCTATCGGTTGTAGTGTGTCGGTCGGTTATCGCACCTTGGAGCGATTGGACAATTATCCGGTCTACCGCAGCGAGGTGATCATCAAAACGCAATTCTGGTTGGGGTATAACTGTTTAGCGAAACCTTGGCAACCTTAATGGATTTGCTGGCGAATCACCTCACGTAACCACATGCCCTTTTCGCTGTTGCCAGTGGCGCTATGCCACACCAACGAGATATCAAAATCCGCCACCTCAATCGGCGGTTCAAACGAGGTTAGACGATCATCAAAACCTTGTGCCAGCGCCATTCTCTCCGGCACGATGGCAATCAAAGCACGATGAGATAACAGGCTGCGGATGGTAAGAAAGTTGCGCGAGGCCACCGTCACTCGGCGGCTTAAACCTTGGCTGGCGAGCAGCTTATCCACTTGAGTGGAGAGCTGACCATCTGGGCTCACTAACGCCTGCTCAATAGCGGCAAACTGTTCGATGTTCATCCGCGTCACATCCACTTGCTGGGGATCGCACAAACACACGTGCTTTTCGGTGTATAAGCGTTGCGCCTCAAATGGTTCTTCCAGTACAGGCATCGAGCCAATCACCACATCCAGCTTTTCCTGTTCAATCAAACTGACGTAGTTATTGCGATTGACATTGATAAAGCTGACCTGCGCTTTAGGGGCTTGCTGGCGAATCGCATCATACAGCTTAGGGGCGAAAATAAACTCTGCGTAGTCCGTCATCCCAATGCGGCACACGCCGTCAAACGCCTGAGGTGAAAAGGGCTGCTTTGCCAACAACTCGCCCGAAATCACGCTTAGCAGTTGATGAATCTGTGGCGCAACCTGATGCGCTCGCTCACTGGGCTCCATCTTGTGGCCCTTACGGACAAACAGCACATCATCAAACAAACCGCGCAGACGATTGAGACTGTGGCTCATCGCCGATTGGCTGACAAAGCTTTTTTCCGCCGCCACGCTGACACTGCGATAACGGTATAGATAAGAGAACACCACCAGCAAATTGAGGTCGATATTCTTCCAATTAATCTCGTCCACACTTCATCCCATACGATTCATATAAATCATGAACACTATCAATTTGAATCATTATAGGTTCTTTCGTAGAGTGAGCTCACCTTTTTGTTGAGATGTACAACATGCTGCAAATTTTTAAGACTTTTTTCTGGCTCGGCTGGATCAGCTTTGGCGGTCCTGCTGCGCACATTGGCTATTTCCGCCACACCTTTGTTGAAAAATTGAAATGGATTAGCGACGAAGAATACGCTCAGTTGGTTGCTCTAAGCCAGTTTCTGCCGGGCCCAGGCTCAAGCCAAGTCGGCTTTGGTTTAGGCTACAAAAAAGGCGGTCTGCCCGGCGCTTGCGCGGCATTCTTAGGCTTTACCCTACCTTCAGTGGTGATCATGTTGCTACTGGCGCTGGTGAGTAGCCAAGTGACCGACACCGCACTGTTTCAAAATGTCGTACACGGCTTAAAACTGCTCGCCGTGGTGGTCGTGGCCGATGCCGCTTGGGGCATGTACAAAAACTTTTGTAAAACACCGCTGACCGTTGGCATCAGCGTTGCCACTGCTGTCGCCTTGTTGGTGTTCTCAGGCATCGCCACACAAATGGTCGTGCTGATCATAGCGGCGCTGATTGGAGTGATTGCGCTCAAAGGTGAAAACACAGCCACTGAGCACAGCTTTAAACCATCACTAACCCCACTACTGACCTTTGCTGCCCTGTTGCTGCTGTTACCGCTACTCGCCACTGCTCAGCCGTTGGTTCAACTGTTCAACGAGTTCTACCAAGCGGGCAGCTTGGTGTTTGGCGGCGGGCATGTGGTGCTGCCGTTGCTGCAAAACATCGTGGGAGAGCAAATCAGCCAAGATGCGTTTCTAACTGGTTACGCTGCTGCCCAAGCAGTTCCAGGGCCGATGTTTACCTTCGCCACTTATATTGGTTATGTACTGCATCCAAGTTCGCCCATTCTTGGCGCAGTTGTCGCCACTTTGGCGGTGTTTTTGCCTGGATTCTTGTTGATGCTTGGCGTGCTGAAAAACTGGCAGCTGCTAGCCGCCAATCCTCGCGTTTCGGGAGCGTTGCAAGGCGTGAATGCCTCGGTGGTTGGCTTGCTGGTTGCCGCGTTGTATCAACCAGTGTTTACCAGCGCCGTGAGCAGCGGGCTGGATGTGGGTTTGATTCTGATTGGTTTCTATCTGCAAAAGCAGATCAAAGTGCCAATCTTGGCTCTGGTGCTGTTTTTCATGCTCTCAGGAGCCACGCTGGGCATGCTGTAATTGCTGCATGCACCACTTCGAATGCCACGTTTTTAGAGACTACTGTTTCTAAATGCTACTGTTTCTAAATACTGCTGTTTCTCGGTACAAGCATTCTAGATAAAACAAAGCGAGCCTGAGCTCGCTTTGTTGCTTGACGATGACCATTATGGCACGAAATCTCAACGCTTCTTGCTAAGGTTTCACCATGGTCGTCGAGACCTCACCTTGCGTTTTTTCTTGCTCTTCACGAACCATCGCCAGAGCACGCTCTAAGTTTTCATTCGCCAACTTGTAATAGGACGGTTTTTTATCAATCGCTTGTTGCAAGTAGGGAATCGCTTTGTCCGGCTTGCCTTGCAGAATCAAAAAATAACCAACATTATTCAGCGCTTCTGGAGCCCCCATGCTGCGCATGAAAATGTTGATCGCTTTCTTCACTTCGTTCTTGCCAAGATAGATCAGAGCTAAGTTGTTTTGCCCTTTTTGGTTATTGGGATCTTTTTCCAGCGCCGCTAAGGTGTAGCGCTCTGCTTTGCCATACTCGCCACTCATGTAATAGGAATAACCGAGATTCATCATCCCTTTCATCGAGTTGGGTTTGATCTCTAGCGCTTTGAGATAATAGGCTTCTGCGAGCTTGTGTTGTGAATCAACGTCGGAGAGCACGCCAAGCCCCATGTAAGCCATGGCGGGCGAGGCTTTGTCCACCTTCAATTGATTGATGTCTTGCACCATGATCAAACCACCCGCCAAAGTCTTGCTGTTTTTCAAGCGTACTTGGTCAGCATTCAAGGCTCGTAAGAAATAGCTTTTTCCTTCATCCACTCGCCCCTGTTTGCTGTAAATTGCCCCCAATTGCTCCAGCGCTTTCACATTGTCTGGGTTGTATTCCACCGCCATGGTGTAGGCTTTTTCCGCCAAGGCGATATTGCCGCGCGATTCATGAATACGGCCGATGTTGTACAAGGTTTTGTCTTGATATTGTGCATCGGGAAACGACAGCGCTCGAATGTATTCATACAGCGCTAAGTCGTTATTATTGTTGCGCAGAGCCACATCACCTCGTGTGATCGCCTCTTTTTCAGACACTGGCATCACGTCAGAGCTCAACGTATCAATCGGTCGGCCATCGTACAAACTGAGATCATACTGTGGGCCTTGCGGCTCCTGGCTCGCACAACCATAAAGTGTTATGGCCACCAGCAAACCCAATAGCGTTTTTGTCATTTTCATTCCTTCCCCCTTACCCCAGCGCATCCGATAGCGATAGCAACGCAGGCCCAACGGCGACAATAAAGAAACAAGGCCATATAAATAACAGTAGTGGAAAAATCATTTTTGTCGGGATTTTTGCTGCAATTTCTTCCACTTCCTGATTGCGTTTATCGCGAAAATCTTCTGTGTAATCACGCAATGTTTGCGACAAACTGCCACCAATTTTGGAGGCATGAGAGAGCATATTAACCAAGCCGTTGATCTCCGACAGACCCGTTCGCGTTACCAACTCTTCAAACGCCGTCGACATCTCAACCCCGGCTTTGATTTTGGCGCAAACCGTATCTAACTCATCGGCAAACTCCGGATGAGAAATGGCCAGCTCATCGGCCACCTTTCTCAGCGCAGCGTTAAAACCCAAACCAGATTCTGTACACACCACCAATAAATCCAGCGCATCTGGCACACCAGCCCGGATCATGCGTTGACGCTTTTTCACAAAATGATTCAAACCGATGTTGGGGATGTATAAGCCCCCCGCAACGGCAACCACCATCACCAACGTACTGTTATCCATATCTGGCAATAAAAAGAACACCGCCG
This sequence comes from Vibrio sp. 03_296, assembly GCF_002265885.1. NCBI lineage: Bacteria > Pseudomonadati > Pseudomonadota > Gammaproteobacteria > Vibrionales > Vibrionaceae > Vibrio > Vibrio sp. 03_296. The sequence goes on along the minus strand of NZ_NPKW01000052.1, from coordinate 51,621 downwards.
CTGCACCGCCAAAACCCAGCACCGCAAAAAAGGTTTTGATTGCATAGAACACCGTCAACGCGTCACGGTTGTGAAAACCCGCATGCATTAACTGACTACGAATGCTCTCCCTCTCTTTCGAATCCTTGCCGACCACGATCGGCGCTAACGACTCCAACGTGTTTTCCACTTTGCGGCTTTTTTTCTTCAGCGCCTTACCCGACACTTCTTTGTGGATCTGTTCTAGTTTTTTCTTCACTGGCGCTCGGTTGCCAGAAAAGACCACAGCAACCGTGACCACCAACAAGCTGGTGGAGATCAGAATCAGTGCCAACAACACCCACTGTTCGTTCAACTGGATATCCCCAAAAGAAGCCAATAACTCGTCCATATCACACCTCGAAGTTGATGATATTGCGAATCCAAATAGCGCCAAAGAACAGGCTCACGATCCCCATGGTGACCAGCTCCATTCCCCGTTCATCTTGGTACAAAGGCTTCACGTATTCGGGGTTAATGAACATCAACCCCACAAACAGTACGAAGGGAGAGAGCACCAAAATCCATGCGGAAAGGCGACTTTCCGCGGAGATGGTTTTAATTTTTCGCGTCAATTTGAAGCGTTGACGCAGCACTTTCCCCACTTTTTCTAGGTTTTCAGAGAGATTACCACCCGTCTCTTTTTGCAATAACACCGCACTGGAAAACGCCAGCATCGATACGGTCGGCGTGCGTTCTGCCATCTGCATAATGGCCAAACGCATGTCGTAGCCGTAATTAAGCAGGTTGAAGGTGTTTTTGAACTCAATGCCGATCGGCGGGGCCATCTCGTTGCCCACTTCATTGAACGCTTGAGTCACAGGCTGACCGGCTTGCAACATACGGCGAATAATATCGAGCGCATCAGGCAATTGTTCTTCAAAACGATTGAGGCGATCGGTAATGCGTTTTTGCAGGAAGAATTGCAAGGCAAACCAAATTGCAGAGCCGCCCGCAACGGCGATATACCAAGGTTGAGCCAGAATCACCATAGTGACAATGGTGGTCAAACTGATGATTAAACAGACCATTAATGTATGCGCCAAAGACCAGTCGAGCCCTGAGAGTTCGATCGATTTTTTCAGCGAAGCAAAGGCCGCCACTTTGACCAAACTGCGATCTAACGGAGATAAGCTTTTTAAGTAATGCTCTTGGAGTAAAGAACGCGCCTCTTCATCCAAGTTCATCTGCGTCTCTTTCAAACGCTGAGAGAGCTCTTTATGTTTTGCCTTGCTGCCTGCCGCTGGCAGGATCAGGGCTTGCGAAATAAAGACAACAGCAAAAAAGAGCAGGACGAAGAAATAGGTAATGTCATCCATGCTTGCCTCCCGCTATGAAAAGCTTTCGTTAAACAGTTCGAAGGGCAAATCTAATCCACGCTTCGTTAATTGATCATGACACGCGGGCACCACTCCCGTTGCGGTGTAAAAACCAAGGATATTGCCATCGGCATCGAGCCCTTGACGTTTAAAGTGGAAAATCTCTGACATGGTGATGATTTCCCCCTCCATGCCGTTGATCTCTTGAATACTCACCATGCGGCGCTTACCGTCTTCTTGGCGCTCCATTTGCACCACTAAGTGAATCGCAGAGGCGATCTGCGCACGCAAGTTTTTGGTCGAGATATTCCAGCCTGCCATGGCAAACATGTTTTCCACCCGGCTCAACGCATCGCGCGGGGTATTGGCGTGGATGGTCGCCAGAGAGCCATCGTGACCGGTGTTCATCGCCGCTAACATATCCACCGCTTCGGCGCCACGCACCTCCCCCAGCACAATGCGATCGGGGCGCATCCGCAGCGCATTTTTCACCAAATCGCGCTGAGTAATTTCGCCTTTGCCTTCCAAGTTGGGCGGGCGCGTTTCCAATCTCACCACGTGCGGTTGTTGCAGTTGCAGCTCTGCCGAGTCTTCAATGGTGATAATGCGATCATCAGAAGGGATAAAACCGGAGAAGATATTGAGGGTGGTGGTTTTCCCAGAGCCCGTACCACCCGCAATCAGAATGTTCAGCTCCCCTGTTACCGCCGCTTCGACAAACTTAGCCATTTGTGGCGATAACGAGTTGTAGCCGAGCATGTTGTCCATGGTGAGCTTGTCAACCGCAAAACGACGAATCGACACCGAGGCTCCGTCGAGGGCCAAGGGTGGGATGATGGCATTGACTCGCGAACCATCCAGCAAACGCGCATCCACCATTGGCGAGGCTTCATCAATACGACGTCCTACCTGGCTAACAATGCGGTCGATGATGTTGCGTAAGTGGCGGTCATCCAAAAAGGTATAAGGGGTCTTTTCCAACTTACCGCGACGTTCCACAAAGATGTTTTTCGGACCATTGACCAAGATATCCGACACGGTTTTGTCATGCAGTAATGGCTCTAGTGGCCCCAGACCAAACACTTCATCTTCAATCTGCTTGATCACCCGCTTACGCCCTTCTGAGCTCATTGGGTGAGTTTGGTCTTCCGCCATGAGCTGGACGATGGCATCGTGCAAATCTTTCTTCGCGCGCTCTTTTTCCAAACTCGACAGCAAACCCAAATCCAATGTTTCCAACAAGCGTTGATGATAGTAGTGCTTAATCGCCAACTCTTGTTCGAGTTGTTTACGTGCCTCTTCAACCGCTTTGTCTTTCGCCTGACGCTCCAGCAGTTTTTTATCTTGTTGCATCGGCTCGATTCTGTTTGAGTCTATTGGCTGCACATTGGACTCAATGTCAGAAATAACCTCATCACTGATCGTTGAACTGGGTTGCGCTTCTAATGCCGCTGCTTTTTCCTGAAACTCTGGGTTGATATTTTTTCTTTTAAAAAACATAACCTTGTCCTTTCGTTTCTAAATTTTCGCACTCTCTAAGAAAATATTTTCTTGAGCCAACTTTTTTTCTCTTCCTCAGGTTTCGCGATGTGATGAGAAAACTCGACAATGGAACGGGTAATCGCACTGTTTTTTTTGTTCTCAACAAAAGGTCGCCCTAAATTGGCACTTTCAATCGCAACACGGTAATCATTCGGGATCATGAAAACCGGAATGCCTGTGATGGTGTGCTCAATGTCTTTTAATTTGATTGATGCTCGTTTCTCGTATCGATTAACAATCAACTCAATCTGCTCTCGGGTAACGCCATACTCAAAGGTCAACATGCGCAGAATGCGCGAGGTGTTCTTAATCGCGGCAAGGTTTTGCTGCGTAATCAAGAAAACCTTAGTCGCGGGCGCGACCACGGCCGAGAAAATACGATCCACCCCGCGGGACAGATCGATAATGACGTAAGGATAAATTTCGCGAAGAACAGGCAGTAAACGGCCAATTTCCTTCGCTTTATCAAAATCTTCTGCGGTGTTTTCGTGAAAAAAGCCCAACACATGCAAACCACTCTCCATCTTGGTCACCATGGCGGTGAGCGAATCGTGGTCAAGATCCTTAGAGTGCTCGATGACGTCCGTTAAGCTGTACTGCGGTGAAATGTTGAGGTATTCAGAGATGACGCCAAACGGAATGTCCACATCCAGCAGAAGTACTTTCCCCGGATGAGAACCGGCTATTTCTAAGGCGGTATTCAAGGCCAGTGTCGAGGCACCACAACCGCCTTTGGTGTTAATAAATAAGTGCAGTTCTCCAAGCTCTCGGCTGGAAAACTTCTCATCGGAAACATTTTTGAGTAAGTGGAAAAAGTCCCCCACTAAGGCTTTATCAGAAACAAAGTCTGCCGCCCCCAGACGCAAAGCAATTTTCAATGCGCCGTTGTCACTTTCGTCACCAAACACAATCAACGAGGCTTCGAAATCATCGCTGGGTGCTTCATATTCTTGCAACGACAGTACTTTTTGTGCCCAATTTGGCCCAGTTTCAACAAAAATAAGATCGGGTGGCGTCACGTGCGTCAGCCCAGAGACATTGAAGTTGTGCATTGAAATCAGATCAAAACTGAGGTTTTTGCACAACTTGAGTTGTGCCCCCATATGAAGCTGAAATCGGTCGCTACTGTACAACACCCAGATATGTAAACTGGTCTTTAAGCGAGCAAAACTTTCATCATTGTTCCTATTTAGCTTCACAGCTTCTCCCATATACCGTCCCCTAGCAGTCAGTTGTGGAACCATCCGAATCGTTTTTAGTTGGTCTCACCACCCCTAAACTCTCGACAGGTAGCGTGGTTTCAAATTGCGGAATGGTCACTAAGCCGTTGTTTCCTAAAAAATTAAGAACTGAAACAAATTGAAATTGATAGTTACTCACTCTAGCTCTAACGTATTTTATGGTTATAAAAACATCATTGTCGGTTACGTCCCCGCTGACCACATCGCCATTGGCATCGAGATACTCGATCACCAAATGCTGATCGCTGAAATTACCGGGCAAACTGCTATCAATGACGGCGTCTTTGATGTTTTGGTGCGCGCTCGAGGTGACATAGCAAACTGTCGCTAAGCGCGCCGCTTTACGTGTCGCCTCATTAATCATCTGCATCGAAAACATGTAGTAACCAACAGAGAAGATTGACAGCAGTATCAACATCAACACGGTTGAGACAATGGTCAGTTCAATCACGGCCAGCCCTTGGCTATTTCTTCTCTTCCCTTCCTTAACTCGCATCACAAGCCGCTCCTCATCACAGAAGACGCTGTGAAAGTGATGCCTAATTCCGTATTGGTGTACGGAATTTTGCTAAACGATGGGACGTAAGTGTAAGACGCCGTCACCGTGACATAACCGCTATTGTGGGTAACGGTAATATCGTCTGCGGTTAAGTTGTCTAAAATGGTGTAGCTGCCGCCCGAGACTTGGCCGTGTAACACCATGTTTTTAATGTCTGCTTCGTTGGCAATTTGGTCATAGCTAATGGTTCCATAGACATCATTGACGGCAAAACGAGCACCATTTTGTACTCCTTTGGCGAGGGTGTTGTACTGGGTAAACATATGCCCGACTTCCACCACGCCCACTAGAATCAACAAAATCACTGGCAGAGTGGCGACCATTTCGACCGCGGCAAACCCACGCACTTTTTGGCTGTTCATCTCTCTTTTCATCTCACGAATCTCCATTGTTTGGATCTTCATAAATGACGATCTTATAAGCGCCTTGGTTTCCCGGTGTGTTACCAATTGAACCGTTTTCCACCACACAAGAATCAACAAACTCACCAAACACGACTTGTCCGATACCTGAGTTGTTCGTTGGGACACGTTGTAAGAGGAAGAAGCAGCCAACTTCCACCACGGTATAGGTCGTGGTCCCACCACTCGAACCTGAGCAATCCACCATAGGAATCGGTAACACACGTCGCCAAGGCTGCCCCCCAGACTCGCAATCACCAGAGCTACTATCGGCAATACAAGCTTCGGTCTTTGCTTTGTATTCCGCATACGTGAGATCACCGGCGTAGTCGTAAACGACATTGCCATCGCTATCGAGCGTCGCTGGTGTGTCTGGGAGGTCAGTGATGTAATCTGGCGGGTAGTCACTACTGGATACACCGCCTTGATAGATGCCAAGGCGAGTATTCGCACCCTGCCCTACAGGACCTGCTGCGACCCCTGTCTGGGTATTTATGCTGCCACCAATTTGCACAGTACCATCGTAACCACCTCCTAACGCTTCGCGCACCGTGTCGGCACCCGAGCCAAAATCAAGTAGATGGTAGTTCCCCGCCCCCATGCTGGATAAGCTGGAATCGCCTACTTTCAGGACATACACCTCACCGGCGTTGTAACCGTAGATACCACCAGTTTCATCACCTTTGCACACTCCTATTGGCACGACATTGCTGATGGTATTGATGTCGGAGCTTGGGCCAGCCACTGCTGAGGCCGATACTTCTTTACTCATGCCCAACGCTTGCATAAAAAATTCGCTCAAACTGAGGTCATCAACCGACACGCGCACATAAATATCGCCCGTATCGTCAAAGCTGCTGTCAGGAAAAGTAAGAGGATCGTTGGAATAATCAATACTGAAGGTAGCCGAATCGATATCCAGCTCACTGTTGCCAGAGGCGCTATGCATGGAGGTAAGTGTTGTTTTGGCAGCAGACGTTGCCGTTGTGGTGTTATGGGTAGCATCGGCAACCATGGCGGCTGCTAAGGCCGCCGCATCGACGGCATTTTGCAACTTGGTGCGATTCACCACTTGATGAGTAACATCAATGGCCAAGGCCGCCATGATGACAAAACTCAACATGGCCACCGTCACCAAGACCAGCACTAAGCCTTGTTGCTTATGTTTTCCCTTGCAGTGTCTGGTCATGTCCATAATGCATCCTTAACGGCCGTTATTTAAAACCGTTGATAACTTGGCTACTACTGCTCGACATGCTTTCAGTTTTCTTACCGAGGTAAAGCTGATAAGCGCTGTCCATTTTATCGCCACTGCCGTAAGGAATAAGGTCCAGGTTTTCCTGGGTTGCGTCTGGATTATAGGTTTGCTCTGCTTTAAGTTTAGCCACATGTTGGCCCAAAGGCGCATCATTTGCGCAGCCACTTAAAAAAGAGATAGCCATAAAAAGTAGTGCAAAATAGGTTTTCATCTCTCTCTCCTTACAGGCTGTGGCCAAATTCGCCTTCAGTGCCACCCTGCCCATTTTGTAGAAACTCGGGCTCAGGTTGCGCAGCCGCATTCGCGTTAGTTGGCGATTCTGCGATATAAGCGCCGACACCAAGTAAGTAATATTTCAGGTCGCTCGGCTCGACAAAGGCATCGGTCGGCAGAGTAATTTTGCTACGGTCGATTGGCTTCGCGAGCCTTGGCGTCACCAAAATCACCAGCTCGGTTTCACCGGAAATATAATCTTGGCTACTAAAGAGTTGCCCCAACACTGGAATATCTCCAAAGCCGGGCATTTTGCTACTGACATCGCGTACATTTTCACTCAAGAGACCAGCAATACCGATGGTTTGGCCATCCGCAAGCTCTAAGGTTGAAGACGCTGAGCGACGTGTGATGGGGGGAATAAAATAGCTGGCATTGGTGCCACCTGGGCTCAAGGTCAGCGTATTGGAAGCCGCGATTTCACTCACGTCCACCGCCAAGTTCAGATTGATACGTTTGTCACTCAAGATGGTCGGAACAAACTTCAATCCCACCCCATACTCTTTGTATTCAATGGTGACGCCATCGCTGTCAGGTACAGGGATCGGGAACTCACCACCAGCAAGAAACTCCGCTTTTGCGCCACTTAACGCCGTCAAATTTGGTTCTGCCAATACTTTGGCCACGCCATTTTCTTTGGCAATGTCTAATGCAAAAGTAAACAGGGTGTCGCCATCTATGAAGGTGCTCAGTAGTCCGGTGCTGTCGATCCCTGGCACGTTAAAGATAGGACCAACACCACCACCAATGTCATCAATGATGCCGCCAGCGGAAGTTGCACCCCATGAGAAGCTGCCGTTGTTTTCGAAAAAATGGAAGTTAGAGTCAAAACGTCTGACCAAGCTGCGCTGCACTTCTGCAACAGTCACTTCTAGCATTACCTGCTGGGCACCGCCGATCGTCATTAAGTTGATCACACCACTTTTTTCCACCTGACTGTTTAACGAGGCAGTGGCTTCATCCGCTTGTTGCCCCGCCGCGTAGGTTTCTGCCACGCGCAGAGCGATGTTCATTTTTTCTTGAGTGCTGACCATGCCACTCAAAATTAAGCGATTTTGCGCACTGTGGACTTGAATCGGCTCCTCTGGCAAAAACTCATAAAGCTTTTGCTTGAGGCTATTGAGATCGTGTGTGACTTCAATATTGATCGATTCAATTAAGTTCCCGCGGCTGTCCCATGCCATTAGGTTCGTTGAGCCTAACTTACGGCCAATCAAGAACAGTTCATCGGATTTCAACATCACAATGTCTAACACTTCAGGATCGCCAAGCGAGACGCGTTTTGCTTTACCTGACAACGCAACAAACGTCGATTTGTGATGCGGTACCGTGACCACTTTCCCCGTTTGTGTCGCTCCGTAAGCGGTAAAGACACTCAGCACGCCTAACGTAAAGACTAAAATCAAAATTTTCATGCGTCACACCTTATTCTTTTACCTGAATCTTCGATGACTCCGTCCCTTTGATTATGGTGACACTAGGGGCGACATAACGACGAACCACTTTTTCCTCAGGCTCGTGTGGATTACGCAAGGTAAGTTGGATCTCACCTTTGCTCTTGGCACTCAACAGTTTTTCCGCCTGATCCGGTGTGACTTCCAACGTCACCGCTCGAACGATAATAGGCTTGTTCTCTTTGGTTCTGGCCGTTTGGTCCACTGCTAATACCTTGATGTCTTTCAGCACGGTTTTAGTGCTCGCCGAGCCTTTGCTATAAGAAACCGTATTGAGTACATCAACACGGTTTCCCGGCAGCAAGAAACCCGCCACGCCAATCACATCATTCACGCGAATGGTAATGGCTCGTTTGTTCTCTGGAATTAACGCAGCAAGCGTCGAGCCCTCACCAGGCACGGTTAAACGTTGCTCTATGATGATTTCACCAGGGTAAATCGCTCCTGCAACGATTTGCCCCACCAGCTCTTTAGGGTCGGTATATTGCGAGAGCTCACGCCACGACTTTTCCAACAGTTTCGTCGTGAGATGTTGTGGCTCAATCACACTACCAGCCGGAATTTCTATGGCCGCAATCACCACAGGTTCTCGCTCAACCACTTCGACATCTTGTTGAGGCGTCAGCTGCTTATCCATCCACTGCTTGGCAAAAAATACGGCCGCCAAACCAAATAAAATTGAGAGTAAAAACAGTAAAATAATTTGGCTACGACTCATCGTGCACCTCCGCCTTTACCATCCGCGGTAAAGTAAACTTCCCAAGCCCTTTCTAGTACTTGCCGAGTGATGACGGGCTCTGACTCTTCAAAAGCAACAATATCGCGGCTGATACCTGCAATGTCTTTTGGCAAACAAGGATAATAGCCAACACTATGTTGCTCATGCAGTTCGGTTAATCGGTCAAACAACCCCGGCTCAAGTGATAGCGATTTTCCGCGCGCCATGATTTGCCATAGCTCTTGGTACTCATCTTTCATAAGCGGCTGGAACTGGATCTTGTAACCTAAACGGCGCAAGAACGCGGGGTCACTGATTTTTTCTGGATCTAAGTTGGTTGAAAACGCCAACGTGAGAATAAAAGGAATGGTGATTTGTTGGCCATTCGGCAAAGAGAGGTAATCATAGAAATACTCCATCGGCACAATCCAGCGGTTGAGCAGTGTCGCCACCGGCATGGGTTGACGGCCCAAGTCATCGATAATGAAGATGCCATTATTGGCCATCATTTGCAGTGGTGCCATCCAGACTCGATTGTGTTGAGAGTGGTTCACTTCCAGCATTTCCATGGTGAGCTCCCCGCCCACCTGAATACTGGGTCGCTCACACAGCGCCCAGCGCTTATCAAATTGGTCTTTGAAAACAATGGATTGCTGCGCGTCTTCTTCTTCCACCTTTTTGTGATGCTGCGGGGTAAACACCTTGATAATGTTACCTGCGGCATAGACGGAGTAAGGAATAAACACGGATGTATTCAAAGAGTTAAGCAACCGAGTGGCCACAAAAGTTTTTCCTGTACCAGCATCACCATAGAGGAGCAATGCTCGACCTGAATTAATGGCAGGGCCTAATACCGCGACCATACGATGCGCACCAAGCACATCTTTAAACGCGTATTCCACATCGGCTCGATTGACGATTTTTGCCCGGACATCTTGCGCTTTAACCATCTCAGAGTATTCCACCACCGAAACAGGACACGGGCCTAAGTACGCATCTTTAATAAACGCATCGTCCGCTTCTTCCATACCCGATTCCGATAGAGCATAAAGAATTCTCGTGCCTTGGTTAGCCTCTCCAAATGCTGCGGGATCCGATTGAAACACTTCAACAAGGGATTTTTTTCGTAAAACAGCCAGCACTTCATCGACAATGTGACTGTTGAGCCCCATCAAACGCGTCAACGTCAGTAGGTCCGATTTGGGGTATGCCGCCAACTGCTTGATCAGCAAATTCTCAACCACGACAGGTGGAATTTTCAATTGATTTAATGAGGTCGGCACCTTCGGTGGAGCGGCTTGAGGCGTCAGTTTATCTCTGTGTTTCGCTGTGGGTTCTGCCATGAAAGCCCCCTACTTATTATGTTCATACTAAAAGTAATGAAACAGCGCTAACCCAATTACAACGGCGGGTGCAAACGGCATGGTGAGTTTTCCTTGGATAGCAACTTCTGATGGATAAACAGAAAGTAAAGGAACCTTACCTGACATTGCTTGAAACGAATATCGACCAACCAATTTCTGCAAAGAATCAGGATATCGGGCGTAGTGAAGCATCATGAAAAACAGCGCAACGAGCCCGGCTGAAAGTGTAATCCAGTAGGCAACTTCGCCCATGGCATCCCAGCCGATCACCATACCCACTACGCCAAGAAGCTTTACATCACCCGGCGACATCGCCTTAAGAAAAAAAAGGACCAAGCCACTGCCAAAATAGATTGCACCTGCACCTATCGCTAAAAACAGCTGACTGGAATCCCCCTTGAGCCCCCAATGTAAGCAAGCAAGAAGAGTCAGGGGCAAAAGCCATGCATTTGGTATTCGGTTATCTCTGGCATCGTAAACGGCAACCACCAGCAAACAAAACCATATCAAACTGTTTATAACCACCTGCCTCTCCTTCCATAGAGTGGAACGTCAGCGACTAGCTAAGAGCACCATCGATCTTGTTATTTAGCTTAGTGTCGTATCCGGAAAAGAGAGTCCCTATGGCTAACACCAATAGCGCCGCTCCGACGACGTATTCCACAACACTTAATCCTTCTTCATCGAGAAGAAAATCGACGCTAGCTTTCATATGTCTAAGCAACATCTTAAGCCTCTCTATGAACCGCTACCTACAGCTCCATCCAGTTTGCTCTGAAGGTTATCACCTAAATTGTTAAACACTAGCCCGAGTGCAACAACCAGTAGCGCGGCACCCACAACGTATTCAACAACCGACAAACCTTCTTCATCTTGCATAAACGCTTTCGCTTTGTGTAATAGATTGCTCATTGTGTCTCTCCTTCCATAAGCAACGAACTTGCCCTTTAAAGTTAGAGGTCGCTAAATAAAGACGTTAGGACTTTTTTGTCTTTTACTAGTACTTTTTTACGACTTTCATCAAGAAACTCATTGTTTATTGATTCGCAAAAAGAAATACCTGAGTTGCCACTACTTAGAAAAAGTTAATAAAAGCGCATGAAAACAATTGTAATTACCTGGCATTTCTATCCAGCTATCTTTCTCAATTAAAAAAAATAAAATCGATCACTTTTTTTATTGGCACTTTTTTGTGGCAGCACTAACCTTTTTGTATGAGAGCAGAATATGCAGAAGCACCACCAAGGTGACCACACTGAGGCACAAAGAGATGATTTGAGACAACACACTCTTCGCCCTTTGAAAGGCAAACAATAGCTGCTTGATATTCATATTTCAGTTTGAGGGGGAATCAGCATGGAAGTGAGACGTACCGCTCATTGGCTGGGAAGCTCAGTCCGCCTGCTTGAGAAAACCGAAAAAGATCTTATTCTCAATACGTTTACTCTGATTGAACATGACACCGACGTCTCTATTCTCAGTGAACCGAGTACCCAGTTTGCCTTTTTTTTCATCCATTCAGAAGAGCAGTACCCGCTACTTCTGACGGCGCTAAAACTCAGTATCAATCTGAATAAGAAGTTAATTTTAATCCACTCTCGGCCTATTGAGTTGGGCTCTTACTATCACTCTGCCGTTTTCGACCATCTCAATCTTTCTTTACAAAACACCCAAGAATGGTTGAAACAGCTTATCTCAAGAATGAATCTACGATGGTATGTTGAGCTCGGTGGCAACACTTCTACACAAGCAGCCGCTCCTATGATTAGCCAAGCGTTACAATCTCTGCTAAATCATATCGACAACAACATCAGCAATGTCATTCGTGAAGAAGATGCCGCCTCGTTTTGCCACTACTCTGTTACCTATTTTTCTAAAGTGTTTCACAAAGAGATTGGACTCAGCTTCCGAGATTACTTGTCCAACAAACGCATCAATCTTGCCAAACAACTGTTGCTCGAAGATCGCCATGCGAAAATCGCCTTTATCGCGTATCAATGTGGTTATCGAGACGTGTCGTATTTTTCGCGCATATTCAAAAAGAAAACCGGGGTAAGTCCAGGGAAATATCGACTTTCTAACTAGCTCAAATTCTTGTCTCACATCCGTTTTTTTTTATTTCTGATGAGCATAAAGCATGCTATGGTTAACAATAAATTAACATAACAATAATACTTGTTTTGCCAATAACATGGAGTTAGAGAATGATTCAACCTAACGAGTTAAGCAAACCGCAACTTGCTCTCCCTACCCCAAGCGATATGATCCTGAAATGGGCAAAGGAACGCCCACATGAGGTATATCTAAAACAGATCATCAACCGACAGTTTGTTGAATTCACCTATTCAGAAGTAGCCGACAAAGCCCTTCGCTTAGTCACCGCACTCAAAGCACTGGGAGCGGAACCTGGCGATAGAATCGCGCTGATCTCTAAAAACTGCGCGGAGTGGTTTATTTGTGACTTAGCCATGATGCTAGGTGACTATGTGAGCGTACCGATTTTCCCAACCGCCGGAGCGGATACGATTGAATATTGCATCACGCACAGTGAAAGTAAAATCCTCATTGCAGGTAAACTTGATGATGCCGCTGCGACTCAGAAAGTGATAGATGATCTAGTGGACGTGAAAAGCATTGCTCTTCCATACGATAGCGCCCCACATTGCCAATACCAATTTACCACGCTCATTTTGCAATCGGAGCCGAGCAGCGACAGACCACAGCACGACGACGATAAATTGATGTCACTGGTTTACACCTCGGGAACATCCGGTCTACCGAAAGGAGCAATGCTCACGTACGGCGCGTTTTCATGGTCTGTTCAGCAGTTAATTAACCATATTGGCATTCAACCCAACGATCGATTGTTCTCCTATTTGCCACTGGCGCATATCACAGAACGCGTCTATATCTTCGGTTCTTCCATTATGGGAGGGGTACCTACTGCCTTCCCTGAATCTTTGGATACCTTTATCGAAGACGTAAAAATGCAGCGTCCAACGCTGTTTATTTCTGTGCCACGCTTGTGGACCTTATTCCAGCAACGCATTCAAGACAAACTGCCCCAAAAACGCCTCAACTTCCTACTTAAAATCCCATTTGTCAGTGGTTTGATTAAGAAGAAGCTGGCCGATGGCCTTGGTTTGGATCAAGCCCGAGTGCTAGGTTGTGGCTCCGCTCCAGTTTCTCCTGCCTTGCTCGCGTGGTATCACAGTGTTGGCTTGAATATTACCGAAGCTTGGGGGATGACAGAATCGTTCGCTTATAGCACCTTAAACTACCCCTTTAGAGCCGACAAAATAGGCTCGGTTGGCAACGCAGGGCCCGGTATTGAGCTCAAAATCGCCGCTGATGATGAGATCATGGTTCGTGGCAAGGGGCTGTTTTCTGGATACTACAAAAACGACATTGCCACTCAAGAAGCTTTTGATAAAGAAGGCTGGCTACACACTGGCGATATTGGTCGACTGGATGCCGAAGGGTATCTCACCATTCAAGGTCGTAAGAAAGACACCTTTAAAACGGCCAAAGGCAAGTTTGTTTCACCTGTCCCTATTGAGAACAAACTCTTTGAATACAGCCGAGTAGAAATGATGTGTTTGATTGGCCTCGGCTTGCCAGCGCCAATCTTATTGGTGGTTCCGCACAACTTCCCGAACTTCGATCGCGATCGCTATGAACGCACGACAAAACGTGTGATAGCCAAAATGAACGCAGAACTCGAATCGCACGAGCAGATCAAAGGGGTGTTGATGATTAAAGACCCTTGGAGTATCGACAATGGCATCCTAACGCCAACGTTAAAAATCAAACGACACGTCTTGGAACAGAAATACCACGAAGTGGGGCAAAATTGGCCAAAAGATAAGCTCGTGGTGTGGGAAGAGTAATTTTGATGTGACTCGGTCATTCCGACTCACCACCTGATAGCATCAGCTTTAAAGGCTCGTCATAAAACCTTTTTACGATTCTCAGACAATAAAAAACCCGCAGCAAGCTGCGGGTTTTATTGTTATTGAGTTAACTTAAGAATTACTTCTTAGCGTTACGCTCTTTAACTTCAGCAATTACTTGCTCTGCTACGTTGCTTGGACAAGCTGAGTAGTGAGAGAACTCCATAGAGAACTGACCACGACCAGAAGTCATTGTACGTAGAGTACCGATGTAGCCGAACATTTCAGAAAGTGGTACGTCTGCTTTAACGCGAACGCCAGTTGCACCCATTTCTTGGTTCTTGATCATGCCGCGACGACGGTTCAAGTCACCGATTACGTCACCAACGTGGTCTTCTGGAGTGAACACGTCAACTTTCATGATTGGCTCAAGAAGCTGAGGACCTGCTTTAGGCATTGATTGACGGAATGCGCCTTTCGCTGCGATTTCAAATGCGATTGCAGATGAGTCAACTGCGTGGAAACCACCGTCGAATAGCTCAACTTCAACGTCTAGCGTTGGGAAGCCAGCTAGAACACCGTTCTGCATCATGCCTTGGAAGCCTTTCTCTACTGCAGGCCAGAATTCTTTAGGCACGTTACCACCAACAACTGTTGACTTGAACGTGAAGCCAGAGTTTGGCTCACCTGGTTTGATGCGGTAGTCGATCTTACCGAACTGACCAGAACCACCAGACTGCTTCTTGTGCGTGTAGCTGTCTTCAACTGCTTTAGTGATAGTTTCACGGTAAGCTACCTGTGGAGCACCTACTTCTAGCTCAACGCCGTAAGTACGCTTCAGGATGTCAACTTTGATGTCTAGGTGAAGTTCGCCCATACCTTTAAGGATGGTTTCGCCAGAATCTTCGTCAGTTTCAACTTGGAATGATGGATCTTCTGCAACCATTTTACCGATCGCGATACCCATTTTCTCAGAACCGTTTTTATCTTTAGGCTTAACAGCGATAGAGATTACTGGTTCTGGGAAGATCATTGGCTCAAGAGTACATTCATGCTTAGGATCACATAGAGTGTGACCAGTTTGAACGTTCTTCATACCAACAACAGCGATGATGTCACCCGCTTGAGCTGCTTCAAGTTCGTTACGGTCGTTTGCGTGCATTTCCACCATACGGCCGATACGCTCAGTCTTACCAGTTGCACTGTTAAGAACTGTGTCACCTTTCTTCAGACGACCTGAGTAGATACGGATGAAGGTTAGAGCACCGAAACGGTCGTCCATGATCTTGAACGCTAGCGCTTTTAGAGGCGCGTCAACAGATACTGTTGCAACTTCACCAGTTGGTTCACCCGTTTCTGGGTTAGTCAGTGGTTGAGGCTCAACTTCTGTTGGAGACGGTAGGTAATCGACAACTGCGTCTAGTACAAGTTGCATACCTTTGTTTTTGAATGCAGAACCACAGTACGTTGGGAAGAACGCTAGATCACGAGTACCTTTACGGATACAAGCTTTGATTTGCTCGATAGATGGCTCTTCGCCTTCCATGTAAGCCATCATTAGCTCATCGTCTTGCTCAACAGCAGATTCGATCATCATCTCACGGTATTCTTCAACTTGATCTACCATGTCTGCTGGGATTTCTTTGATTTCGTAGTTTTCTGGAAGACCTGAGTCATCCCATACGAATGCTTGACGAGTCAATACGTCAACTACACCTACGAACTCGTCTTCACGGCCGATAGGTAGAGTCATAACTAGAGGGTTAGCGCCTAGTACTTTCTTCACTTGCTCAACAACGCGGAAGAAGTCTGCACCCATACGGTCTAGTTTGTTTACGAAGATCAGACGAGATACTTCTGATTCGTTCGCGTAACGCCAGTTAGTTTCTGACTGAGGCTCAACGCCGCCAGAACCACAGAATACACCGATACCACCATCAAGAACTTTAAGAGAACGGTAAACTTCAACAGTGAAGTCAACGTGTCCCGGGGTGTCGATTACGTTAAAACGGTGGTCTTTCCAGAAACAAGTAGTCGCAGCAGACTGGATAGTGATACCGCGCTCTGCTTCCTGATCCATGAAGTCCATGGTTGATGCGCCGTCGTGTACTTCGCCTAGACGGTGGATTTTACCAGTAAGCTTCAAGATACGCTCAGTGGTAGTGGTTTTACCCGCGTCAACGTGCGCGAAAATACCAATGTTTCTGTATTTTGATAAATCTGCCATTGTCTTACTCTGTTAATAAGGTATAAAGTGCGCGCAGAGTATATCACAATCTGTCAAGACTGATACCCTTGCGAGCAATTAGGTGAGAAAAATTTTCTTCCACCTCAGTAAAGCCTATCAAGACCTAGATTGCAAAAGGGATTCTCTCTTTTTTTACTGGATTTTCAAACGCAAAAATCTCACACCAGTGGTCTCGAATAGAGACAATCTCCACTCGCTGTAAACGCGTTTTTAGCTCCAGTTTCAATAGGGGGTCAAACGCATATGAATACTCTCGGTTTGAGTCATCATGATGAATGCAGCAAGCGATCGCTCTATCATTCCCTTCCAATACATAGTGAAGCTGCTCCGCATCCCCCAGCGTATTGCCAAATGCCATTAATGGTTTGATAGCAAATTTTGCTTTCAACTGTTTGACCTTTTCCGGCCCAATATTAATAACGAACGAATGCGGTTCATCAAACAAGCCTATTTGGGAACCGATGACATCTTCTTCATTAATAGCTAGCCAAGGCTGACACCAAGCTTGAACAAACGCTGTTGTACTGCCTGAATTAATCACGCAACGAAAGTTATGCCGCCGTAAGTAATCCATTAACGCAAGCATTGGGGTATAAAAGAGTTGTTGATAGCTCACTTGGAATCTTGGATGCCGCGTCTCACTGAGCCATGTTTTCACCTTCTGCTGATAGGCTTCGACGGTGATATCCGAGAAAACTCGACGAAATAAAGAGGCATATTGCTCAGCCAATAATACTGGATTGTCATGTTGACTTGCTGGCTGCACACTATTTATCAGTGCGCGGATGCCGGGGTGATGCTGTTGATGTTGTGGCAGCGTCAGAGCATTGGTTAACTCCGAGCGCCAAAACACCAGTTCATTAATGCCGGGTTTTTCGCACCAAAGCGTGCCATCCAAGTCAAATACAGCGACTCTTTTGTCTTGAGGAACAAAATCAGGCAGGCTTGGATCACACCAACTCTCGACTTGTTGCTGAATACGAGGCCAAACAGAGTCAGGAGTCCAACCATGATTAAACGGATTCATCTAGACCTCCGCTCGACAAGGAGTGTCAAATTGAGCCTTCTGCTCCGAAATCAAATACCAATCAGTCACCTCTCGCAAATCAGTATTAATCCCCATAATTTTTCCGCTCCAAATGAGCACTTGCCAAACAAGAATGCCAAAAGGCACATAGCCCATGTACCCCAACAAAGGCATTTCTGTTGGTAGAGGGAGCCAAGTTAAGTTTACGAAAGGAATGTCATAAACCCAGTAGTTCGGATTGGTGATCAACTGCGTGTCTGGATGAGCACTGCCAAAGTTCCACATCTCCCAGAAGAAGCCATTGATCAATGAAGCCATACCAACCAACGCTGCTGCCGTCCAATTACCCGATGTCAAAATGCCGTGGAAGGGATTCCAAATGCCATATCGCTCGAGTATCCCGGTCATGACTGCCATCGGACCAATCCACACAGCCCAGAACAGCAGTTTCGGAAAGAACACCATGAGAAAGATCGACGCCAACCCACCATAGATAAGCCAATTCGGCTTGAGATGCCAAACAGGCCCAAAACGATAACGCTTTCTGATGGAAGGAAAGGTACAAAGTAAGGTGTACCACTGCATAATAGCGGGCGTCACTGTGGTATAAGAGAAACAAAAGAGTAATAAGATCATCTCTCGGCTCAATGACGTTTTTTCTGCATTTGGGTAGTACCAGTTTTCTAATACAAAATAATCGTAGTACTCAAAATACATCCAACCAAAAAACGACACGCCAGCCATAAAGAGAAGAAGACCCGGTTTGGTTGCGCACAGTGAACGGCCGCCATTAAATCGATAGACGATACCATCCAACAGAATAATAAAGCTCCACCAAAGTGGCGTGAAAGCATAATAAACCCAAGGTAACATCGCCTCACTTCTGCTCCACATTAACCACCAACATAAAACCGTTCCACCAAGCCCGATGTAAAACCACCATGGCAAATTGGCTCTAGTCGGTGAAGGCATCGGTTGTGTGTTGCGTTTGAATCCAACCTTCTCTGGCCAAAACAGTACTAATAAGGCCCAAATCACAGCAACGAGCATCAACAAGAAATAAATCAGGTTAAAACTCGGTTCTTCAACGATAAATTGAGGGGGAAAAACAAGAAAACCAGGGGGAATATGGGTGTCGGGATATTTGAAGAAAGCGGCAGCCAGTGGTACTAACATCGTGGCTAGGACAGGTAAAATCAGTTTAAGTCGCATGTGATTGTTTATTCCTTTTATACAAATACATGTTGTGATCGGCTTCCTCTATCGTTTTGCGATAGTTCTTATGATCTTTAAAATAGGCCACACCAAAGCTCACACCAACAAACAGCGCTACCTCTTCCCGAAGTTGTTTATCAATAAAATGAACCATATCGACCAGCTCTTGTAACTGAGAATTCGGTAAAATAACGCCAAATTCATCGCCAGAGATCCTAAATAACTCGCAGCTAGGAGGAAGCATTTTTCTCATTTTCTCGCTGAAGACCAGCAACAGCTTGTCCCCCATGTCATGACCGTACTGATCGTTACAGATTTTCAAGCCATCTAAGTCGAGATAGATAAACGCTTCATTTTTGTTGGTTTTAGGCAGTCGATTTTCTAAAGCATATCGATTAGGTAGCGCGGTCAGCGTGTCGGTACTTGCCAGCTCTAGCATTTGTTGAGCATGAGCAAGAGCGGCATTGCGCTCCTCTTCCACTCGGGTCATTTGATAAGCAACCACGCAGGAGAGCAACATCACCTCAACCACAACCGCAATAAGGCCGATGTGAGACATATAAATGGTTTGTAATCCAGCGATCTGCTCTTGGGAAATAGCAACCGCCGCCAAGACAAAGAAGCCTAAGTTAGCCAATACATACCAACGAGCAACTTTGCTCCCTTTGAAAATCATGCGAATACCGGCAAACATGCCGAAGGAAATAAACAGACCAACGGCGTGGCGATTAAATTCATTTTGCCAATTCGGTAAGAAGAAAGAGGCACTAAAGAACATCGCAAACAGAACGAGCAACCCACAACCAACGTAGTAAACCATTGGCGTTTCTTTCGATTTCACCTCTAGCAACTGCATGACAAACACCAGGTAAGCCATGTTTGAACATAAGATTGGCCAGCTAGCCCCACCAAACCACTGAATACCTAATAGATGATGAGCAACCAATAACGAAGTGCTGTTAAACAATAAATTGCCGAGAATAAACATCGCATAGCTAAAATCGACCAAGTTTTTGCGCGCAATCGACAAAACCAGATAATAGAAAAACAGCGAAAGGAGAATGCCTATGCCAGTGAGAGTAATCGCATTCCCAATACGAATATCCTCGAGATAAAGGCTCTTTTCCATGACAAAAGTGGTGGGCGGCGCGATATTAAACTGTGAACGTTGTGCCGTGACAAGAGAGTATCGACCGGGTGCCAATTCAACTTCCTGTCCATGACGCAAAAAGAAATGGGCCGATTCAACAGAGTCAATCCCACCTCGAGAAGACGCCACCAACTGGTTATTGGCATCATACAGGTAATGTTGGTAGCGACCGATTAACGTGGAATTTCTGAAATCAATGACATACAAGCCCAGCTTGTTGACATCAAAGTTAAGTAAGCTGACATGATCGCCCCCTGTTAGGCTGAAAGCCTCAACAGGTGTCAATGATTGCGATACCCAAAGTGGTGTAGGCTGGCTGGTATTAAGCGGCCCCTGAAACCACTGGATAGCCTGCAACTCGACGGCAGCCATCTCCTTTGCAGCCGAAACAGTTGAAAAGCACAAACAAAAAAACAGTCCAAGATATCTTAGTAACATTTCTATCCATAAAAACGTCATTCTCCAAATACATTATGCAATATCTCAATAGAACTGACTAATTTCACACGACAAAGAAAGCAACGCAATTCATGCTTCAATTCACAAAAATCATAATTCATCGAAGGCTGATATAGCATCGGCTAATTTTTTAACCCCATGGATCTGCATTCCGGGGATCCCACCTTTGGGCATATTCGCCAACGGTACGATGGCTTTCTTAAAGCCATGCTTGAAAGCTTCGTTTAAACGCTCTTGGCCACTGGGTACAGGGCGAATTTCGCCAGCCAAGCCCACTTCACCAAATATCACCACATCTTTTGGTAAGGCTCTATCTCTAAAACTGGACAATAGCGCCATAATAAGCGCCAGATCCGCACTGGTTTCCGTTACTTTCACGCCACCAACAACGTTGACAAACACGTCTTGGTCCGCCATTTGTAACCCCCCATGCTTATGCAGCACCGCCAGCAGGAGTGACAAACGGTTTTGCTCAAGGCCCACAGCAACGCGTCTTGGGTTGGCGAGTTGTGAGTAATCGACCAGCGCTTGGATCTCCACTAACAAAGGTCGGGTGCCTTCCCAGATCACCATCACAGAACTGCCTGACGTTTCTTCTTCGCCACGAGACAAGAAAATTGCCGAAGGGTTACTCACCTCACGCAATCCCTGCCCTGTCATGGCAAACACCCCAAGCTCATTGACCGCGCCAAAACGGTTTTTATGGCTGCGAAGGGTACGAAAACGGCTATCTGCATCACCATCCAGCAGCACAGAACAGTCAATAATGTGCTCCAACACTTTCGGCCCCGCCAAAGTGCCATCTTTCGTCACGTGGCCAACAATAAATACCGCCACATTGTTTTGCTTCGCGTAACGAGTAAGCGCGGTGGCAGACTCGCGTACTTGCGCCACACTGCCCGGAGAAGATTGAACATCAGAGACATGCATCACCTGAATCGAGTCAATAACCATGATCTTAGGTTGAATTTGCTCAGCCACTTGGCAAATTTTATCGACATTGGTTTCTGACAGCATTTTAAGATGTTCTTTCGGTAGACCCAGTCGAGAAGCACGCATCGCGACTTGTTGCAACGACTCTTCCCCTGTGACATAGAGTGCGTTCATGTTGGCGGAAAGTTGACACATGGTTTGCAACAACAGCGTCGATTTACCCGCACCGGGGTTACCACCAATCAAGATCGCCGCTCCGGGGACAATGCCGCCCCCCAAGACGCGATCAAGCTCTTTGAAGCCACTGGAAAAGCGGGGCACTTCTTGCAAATCAATCTCAGACAGCACCTGAACCTTTGATTCTGTTGCCGAGCCTGCATAACCAGATAAACGCTCGTTTCTCGCAACGCTTGGCGATGCGGCCAATCTCACTTCGGTAATGGTATTCCATGAGCCACAGGCATTACATTGCCCTTGCCAACGCGGAAAATCCGCTCCACAGTCATTACATACATAAGCGCGTTTTGCTTTCGACATGCTGCCTCAAATTCTCAAGCTTGTGACCTAGTTAGACCACTGATCCGTTAAACCTCAAGCAATGTGCTGTTATACTTAAGTTTATTAACACTTTGCCGATACTCTTTTAATAAGCAGCTACTTTAACAGAAAAAATGGAACAAGCTGAAATTCTCTCAATCGCAGAAAGGCTTATCCCGGTTTATCACGCGGAAGACTTTGATTTTGTCCTTGGTCAATTGACCGAAGGCTACCCTCCTTCCGCTAAGTTACTGGTAAAAATGGAATTAAATCGTGTCATGGCGCCTTGCAAAAAGAGCGTAGACTTGCGTGGCCGAGTCCAGGGCGATTGTCGGGAATACGAAATTGACGGTATCAAACATTGGTTTGATGATGTCGCCTTTAATGCTTACTACAAAAACACGCGCAAATTTGGTGGCTATACCGAAGGCGTTTGGGAAGCGTTAATTAACACACGCAACAGTTTCCGTGCCTTAGGCAAAGGCGGTCAACCGGCCAGCAGCCAAGGGCTGAGTGATGCCAGCAGTCCATTTGAGGCCGAGGCGGTCCATCTGGGCTACGATCTCAAACGCCAAGAAAAGCGGCTCAGAGTGCACTCTCAAGTCGACATTACGTTATCAAAGGGGCAATTGCTCCACGGCGTCAGCGTTGATCTTTCTGCTTCTGGTGCAAAGTTCAAAGTACCGAGTGCATTTAACTACAGCCTTGGCGAAGTGATTCAAATTACCTTTAGTGAGCTGGCCAAAACCTCAGAAATTTCTCATATCAACAAGCCGATCGAGTACCGAGTTTTGGCCGTTGAAGACTCATACGAAAACGATGCAGTTAAGTTTCTTCGCTGCCTACGCCTGACAGACACCAATGTTGTCTCAAGAGTGATCGATGAATCTTTAAATAGCTCAGCGAAACGCGCCCGACACGATAACCAAGATAAAATCATTCGAGCAAGAACGCGTGGCTACGAACATATCTATCTAAAACACACTTGCAACTTACCGCTGTTTTTCCAAGGCGATGAGCTCAAGCTCGCCATGCTTACGCCAAACAATATGCCAATTTGGCAATACTGGCATGATGAGCGTAATCAACAGGTCTTTGGTTCACTGTTTAACTCACAGCGAATGTCGATGCTTATGCGACCGGGGCTCAAAGGTGCCAGTAATGTGATTTATGTGTTTACTCACGAACATGAAGGGAAAAACTTTTTCTACTCCATGCTCATGCCCGAGGCCACACGAGAACAAAGACAGCTGTTTTGGCATCTTGGCGCAAAACGCGCCAGTTGGCGGGCGTTCCGTATTTCCATTTTTGAACTCAGTGAAAACGAACGCCAACAACTCGGTAGTTTCTCGCAAGAGTTAGCCGAAGCCTCTTCAGGGTTAACGCATTGTGGAATTTTGCAAGAAATTGCGGACAACTCGAATGGCGCAGACTATCTCTTTACTGAAAAGCCTCGACTGCCATCGAGCACTTTAAATACTTTTCGCCATACACGGAAAATCATCGGCTCCCCAAAAGGGATTTTCTTTGATGCTCAGTCTCGTCGAAAAGAGCCTCGCTACCGTTTTCAATCACCGCTTACACTGACCAAAACAGACGGCTTGACAATGAAAGGTAAGACGATCGACCTCTCCAAGCGAGGGTTGAGTCTCACCTTGGACGCGCCACTTGAGTTGGTGTCGTCTGAAGAGATCGAGATCAACCTACACGAATTGCAGCTCTACGATAAAAAGCTGCCATTGGACAAAATTCCTTATCGTGTGGTTCGCGTCAGCCCAGACAACAAGCAAGTGCAACTGGTGATTGATGAAAACAGCCAAACGATGAAAACCATTGCGTTTTTCAATAGCATCATCGAACACAACCAAGATAAGCTCAAACCACAGAACGAGATCCTGCCGAGTAATGAGCTGCTCGAATCGTTGCACGGCATTTTGCTGTCCAAAATGGTCAGCACGCCAGTGTTCATCAGTAAGATGCCATCAGGCTACAGGACTAAAGCCATCGGTGTTAACTTCCCACTGGAAAAGCACTTAATGGTATTGGCAAAGCTAGGGCACAAAGAGAATTTTTCTTTAGAACCCATCTATAAAGGCCGTTCAAATACCTTAATCGCCAATCCGACGAAACGCATTGAAGGGGCAGAGCCACACCACCACGACATTTACATTGCAGTGGCAAAATTTGGCGACAAAATCAAAGCCGTACAAACAAAGCTGACGAATGAGTTTGACAGCGTCAAAGAACGCATCCTATTCATTAAAAAAGCACAGATGTCGGGCGAGTTTTATGTGCTGAGGCTGTCCACCTCACCGATTTTCAGCCCGATGACTTCCCTGTTACAAAAAGATCTGAATGAACTTTCTCAACTCAGCATGCATCAGGCCAGCAAACTGGAAAAGGAACTGGCAACATTGGTTGGCTATTGTGAAATAGAGGAAGTGACAGAAGAGATTTTAGTACGACTTGAACTGACAAATTAAGCGGCTCAGTGGCGCTTGTTTGAAACGATTTTTCTTTCGAAACAAATATGGGCAGAACGATTCTGCCCATATTTGTGTTTAACATTTTTCAGTTACGGCTTGCTTTGCCAACTGATTTTTTGTTGCTTGGCGAGAATACCGGAAAGAATACACAAAATTCCGCCAAGCCCAGCAAAACGCACTGCCGTTTGTGCTTGCTGCTCGACTTTCGGTTTGGCGTGATAAGCGATACCCAGCCCGGCCGCATTCATCATCACCAAGTCATTCGCCCCATCACCGACAGCAATGGTGTTGTGCATCTCCACCTCAAACTGCTCCGCCAACTCGATTAAAATATCCGCTTTGGTTTGCGCAGAGACCACTTCACCCAAAACGTTTCCAGTCAGCTTACCTTGCACAATTTCCAACTGATTCGATTGTGCATGATCCAGTTGTAATGTCTCTTTCAAATAGTCTGAGAAATAGGTAAAGCCACCTGACGCAATGGCGGTTTTCCAACCAAAGCCTTTTAAGGTGTGAATTAATGCCACCAAATCCGGCATAAAAGGCAGTGTCTGACGAACACTGTCGAGAATGGACTCGTCCGCGCCTGCTAATTTGCCGACTCGCTGACGCAGACTCTGCTCAAAATCGAGCTCACCTTGCATCGCGCGTTCTGTCACTTCGGCCACCTCTTCACCGACGCCCGCCAGTTTGGCGATCTCATCAATACACTCAATTTGTATTGCTGTGGAATCCATGTCTAACACAATTAGCCCAGGTTTAGAGAGGTCGGGCACATCGGTCAAGCAAGCGTAATCAAGTTGGAGCGCTTGAAGAATCTTTTCATGCTCTGGAGTCAGTTCTCCTGCCATGAGCGCCACTTCGTAATAGCCAACTTTCCAAGTATCAATAATCGGGTTATAGCCCCCCGTAAAAAAATCGATATCCTCAAAGTGTCCGGGCGCTAAATACTCGGCATAAACAATCCAGTTAGCTTTACTTTTGTCCCATTGCGTGGCAAAACGAGTTTCTGGCAAACGAGTTAACAGTTGTGTGTGCCTTCTAAATGGCAAGGTTTTTAACGCTTCCATGGTATTAATCCTTTATGAACCTTCACAAACGTTACCCTATTGCAATTTAAAAAGGCAAGCCCCAAACTTGTATTTATTCAGATATTAAAAGAGTTCATGTCGCGATATGAAAGAGTCTCTGTTTTCACTGCGAAATGCCCTAAGAGTCATCGCTTTACTGCTGCTAGGTGTCATGTTTTTTGTCACCATTAAAAACAGTGTAGTGATCAGTAAAGGCAACGAAAAAATTCAAGCACAGCAGTTGGAAACCTTAACCAAAGTGCTCAGCTCTCAAGCGGCGCTATCTGCCAGCGAAATGATTGTGCAAAAAGACCAAGAGAAGCTGCTCAAGCTAACGAATCAACTGGCCAAAGAACGTTTGGTTTTTGATGCGACAGTTTATGATTCAGAAGGTGTGCGTTTAGCGTCCAGTGACAAAGCACTCACTGCGAGAGAAGTCCTGGGGTTAGACACCCCTCTTGCCACTGCAGGCATTGGGCGCCAACAGCTCGTTGAACCCGTTTTTGCCGATAACAGCATTGTGGGTTTCATTCGGATCACGTTTGAAACCGGTAAAGTCACGGCATTTTCTGACCATCACTACCGCAAAATTGACCGTTATATGTTTTTGATGATTTTGATGAGTTTTGTCAGTGGTATGCTGTTTATTCTGATTTTACGTAAAAAACCGCAAACTAAAGTCGAAAACTTACTGCTCAGTCATAAAGAACCGTCTTAATGGACCAAAGTTTTTATAGACCAAAGCCTCATAAAAAAGCCTGCACAATGGGTGCAGGCTTTCTTTTTACATCTTTTCTTGAAGCGAATTATTCTGCATCACCAAGCAATACAGAATCCAACGCAACAATCATCATGTCGTTAAAAGTATTCTGACGCTCTTCTGATGTGGTTTGCTCGCCTGTCTTGATGTGGTCAGAAACCGTACAAATTGTCAGTGCTTTTGCGCCATATTCCGCAGCAACCCCGTAGATGCCCGCAGCTTCCATTTCTACGCCGACAATGCCGTATTTGTCCATCACGTCGAACATTTCTGGATCTGGCGTGTAGAACAGCTCTGCTGAGAACAGGTTGCCCACTTTCACATCGATACCGCGAGCTTTCGCCGCTTCTTCTGCTGCTTTGACCATTTTGTAGTCTGCAATCGCCGCAAAGTCATGACCTTTGAAACGGATGCGGTTTACTTTGGAATCGGTACATGCACCCATGCCGATCACAACATCGCGTACTTTGATATCCGTGCTTACAGCACCACAGCTACCCACACGGATGATCTTCTTCACACCGTAGTCTTTGATAAGCTCAGTGGCGTAAATTGAGCACGATGGGATACCCATGCCATGACCCATTACCGATACTTTACGACCTTTGTAAGTACCAGTGAAACCATACATATTACGTACATCACAAACCTGAACCACGTCTTCCAGGAAGGTTTCTGCAATGTATTTTGCACGCAGTGGGTCACCCGGCATCAGTACGACATCTGCAAAATCACCCATTTCAGCATTAATATGTGGAGTTGCCATGTTTTCGTTTCCTTGTATTTCAATCACAAAAGAATAGAGAGGCATGCTCTCTATTCGATAAGTTCAATTATAGTTCTGGATTACAAAAAGTTTTTGCCGTAATCCATTGGCGATGTGCCAAAGTAGCTTGCCAGAGTTTGACCGATATCAGCGAACGTTTCACGGCGGCCAAGTGAACCAGCTGGGACTTTTTGACCGTAGACTAGCACAGGGATATGCTCGCGAGTGTGGTCAGTACCTGGCCACGTTGGGTCACAACCGTGGTCAGCCGTCAGGATCAGGATGTCATCTTCTTGCATCAGTTCCATCACTTCGTGGATACGACCATCGAAGTACTCCAGTGCCGCTGCGTAACCCGCAACATCACGACGGTGGCCGTAAGCAGAGTCAAAATCAACAAAGTTGGTGAACACGATGGTGTTGTCACCCGCTTGTTTAATTTGCTCAAGTGTCGCTTCAAACAGTGCAGGAATGCCTGTTGCTTTCACTTTCTTGGTGATACCGCAGTTTGCGTAGATATCCGCAATCTTACCAATAGACACCACTTGGCCTTGTTTTTCCTCAGCCAACTTCTGCAGAACGGTCGCTGATGGTGGCTCAACAGAAAGATCACGACGGTTACCGGTACGCTCAAACTGACCTTTACCCGGGCCAATGAACGGACGCGCAATAACACGACCAATGTTGTAGTCTGCGAGTTCTTCACGAGCGATTTGGCAAAGTTCAAGTAGGCGATCTAGACCAAATGTCTCTTCGTGACATGCGATTTGGAATACAGAATCCGCAGAGGTGTAGAAAATTGGCTGACCAGTCTTCATGTGCTCTTCGCCTAGGTCATCTAGAACTTGCGTACCAGAGGCGTGGCAGTTACCTAGAAATCCATCAATACCTGCACGAGCAAGAATGCGATCCGTTAACTCTTTCGGGAAGCTGTTGGCTTTGTCAGTGAAGTAACCCCATTCAAACAAAACAGGGACGCCAGCAATTTCCCAGTGGCCAGACGGGGTGTCTTTACCAGAAGAAAGCTCCGCGGCATGGCCGTAGGCACCGATGATTTCTGCGTCCGCATCTAAACCCGGCGCAAAACGACCCGTTGACTCTTTGTGCGCCATCGCCAGACCGAGTTTGGACAGATTTGGCAGACGAAGAGCCCCTTGGCGTTGATCATTGCTTGCCAAACCCTGCTCACATTGGTCAGCAATATGGCCTAGGGTATCTGAACCGACATCACCAAACTCTTTCGCATCTGCGGTTGCACCAATACCAAAGGAGTCTAGTACTAAAATAAATGCTCTTTTCATTGCTTCTTCCTCAGACCTATTACCGCCCCATGACAGTAATAGGCCCAATAGTCATTAAATATCTTCTTGGCGAATTTGACGATATACGTCTGGCGTTGGTGTGTACTCACCACCCACCTTAATCGCGGCTTGCAGTGCATTCGCAGCTTCTTGCCACTGTGCTTCATTACGAGCGTGAATCATCGCCAATGGTTTTTCGCTGTTTGCGATTTCACCCAAACGGATAAACTGATCAAAACCTACCGCGTAATCGATGCTGTCTGTCGCAACGCGGCGTCCGCCGCCCATCGCCACCACAGCCATACCAATAGCGCGAGTATCCATTGCAGACACCACACCGGTCTCTTTGGCGTAAACAGGCTTAATGATTTCAGCTTTATCGAGGTAGTTGTCGTAGTTGTCCATAAAGTCAACCGGACCACCCAAACCAGCCACCATTTTACCAAAGCATTCGGCCGCTTTACCGTTATCCAGCACTTCCATCAATTTCGCACGTGCATCTTCAGTATTCTCAGCCAATTTACCAAGTACCAACATTTCTGCACATGACGCCATGGTGACTTCAAGCAAACGAGGGTTACGATATTCACCTTTGAGGAA
Organism: Vibrio sp. 03_296; assembly: GCF_002265885.1. NCBI lineage: Bacteria > Pseudomonadati > Pseudomonadota > Gammaproteobacteria > Vibrionales > Vibrionaceae > Vibrio > Vibrio sp. 03_296. Next base: position 23,029 of record NZ_NPKW01000052.1, on the reverse strand, counting down.
ACGAACCGCTTCACGAACTTCAACGGCGTTACCCGCAGAAGAAGCCAATACTTGGTTCATGTCGGTCAAAATCGCCGTCGTCTTAGTGCCCGCACCATTCGCCACCGCCACAATGGATTTCGCCAATTCTTCTGAAGCTTCGTAAGTCGGCATAAAGGCGCCCGAACCGACTTTCACATCCATCACTAAAGATTCAAGACCTGCCGCCAACTTCTTAGACAGAATAGAAGCGGTGATCAGTGAGATGTTGTCCACCGTCGCCGTAATATCACGAGTGGCATAAACTCGTTTGTCTGCTGGTGCAAGATCGCCCGTTTGGCCGATGATCGCTACACCTGCTTCTTTGGTCACTTGACCGAATACGTCGTTACTTGGTGTGATGTTGTAGCCAGGAATCGCTTCCAGTTTGTCTAACGTACCGCCAGTATGGCCCAAGCCACGACCCGAGATCATCGGCACGAAACCACCACATGCTGCCACCATAGGGCCAAGCATTAGAGAGGTCACATCGCCCACACCGCCGGTTGAGTGTTTATCAACGATTGGGCCACCAAAGTTCATGTGGCTCCAATCAATCACCATGCCAGAATCTCGCATTGCACACGTTAGGGCAATACGTTCAGGCATCGTCATTTCATTGAAAAAGATGGTCATCGCGAACGCGGCAATCTGACCTTCAGAGACCGTATTGTTCGCCACACCTTGGATAAAAAAGTTAATTTCGTCAGCAGTCAGCGCTTCGCCGTCGCGTTTTTTACGAATAATTTCTTGAGGTAAATACATTAGAGCCTCCCAAGCCCAATGGGCCATGGTAAAAGTAGGATAAGAAGGTAACGTGGTGCTTTCACACCACGTTCAGACGTTATTAGAATTAGTACGCTGCAGGATCAGCGACTTGGTCTGTTACTTCTAATGTATTTAGTAGGTTGGTTAGCAAGCTAGACGCACCAAAACGGTAGTGCATATTATCCGCCCACTCAGAACCTAGGATGTCATCTGCCATTGCTAGGTAAGCCGCTGCGTCTTCCGCAGTGCGTACACCACCAGCAGGTTTAAAGCCAACTTTCTCAGCCACACCCATGTCACGAATCACTTCAAGCATCATGCGTGCGTATTCTGGCGTTGCGTTAACTGGCACTTTACCTGTTGATGTTTTGATAAAGTCTGCACCCGCTTCAATACAGATTTGCGATGCTTTCTTGATCAACGCTTCTTCTTTCAGTTCGCCGGTTTCGATGATGACTTTCAAAAGAATGTCGCCACATGCTTCTTTACATTGCTTAACCAATTCGAAGCCCACTTTCTCATCACCAGCCATCAATGCGCGGTATGGGAAAACCACGTCAACTTCATCGGCACCGTAAGCGACCGCTGCTTTGGTTTCAGCGACTGCGATTTCGATGTCGTCATTGCCGTGTGGGAAGTTCGTTACCGTTGCAATGCGAACTTCTGGTGTACCTTGCTCACGAAGTGTCTTCTTAGCAATAGGAATAAAGCGAGGGTAAATACAAATCGCTGCCGTGTTACCTACAGGCGTTTTGGCGTCGTGACAAAGTGCGATCACTTTTGCATCAGTGTCGTCGTCATTTAGCGTTGTTAGGTCCATAAGTTTCAGTGCACGTAGCGCTGCTGCTTTCAAATCGCTCATTTCTATCTCCGATCAATATTCAAAAATTTCACTACTCAGCCCCTTTTTCTGTTCACATCACAACGATAAAACAGCAAAAAAGGTCTTTGCTAAACAGTCATTGATGAACGGACTTGGTTCCTTGAAGACTCGGTAATCATTACAACTACCAATTGCTATCCCTGTCACCGCACAGTACCAATTTGGCCTATGGCACAACAATCTATGATTGCGGTGTCTTGCATATCAGAAGTTAAGCAAGGCATCCTACCTTGTTATTCAACTCTGTTATGTTTGGGCATTTCATTGCCCTTACAAACTCATCTATTCAGCAGGTGATTGGCTCAGCAAGCCTAATCCCTCTGGTCTTATTACTACATTATAGATATTCATCGCAAAACTGTAGTGCCAAATAGAGCGCAAACGGTTTGTATCTCAAAAAAACTCAGCCTCTCGCACAAGTGAACGTTTGCTCAATGCATCACCTTCACTGGCGCTAAAAACTGAAAACGCCCCGCAGCAATCTCTTGCTACGGGGCGGATTTAAACGGCGTCTATAATTGCTTTCTCTTAACTAAATTAGAAAGACAGGAAGAAGCCAGCAATGGTCGCTGCCATTAGGTTAGATAGCGTACCCGCTGCAACCGCTTTAACACCCATACGAGCGATGTCGTGACGACGAGCAGGAGCAAGGCTACCTAGACCACCAAGTAGAATCGCGATAGAAGAAAGGTTTGCGAAACCACATAGAGCGAAGGCGATGATTGCTTGAGTCTTCTCAGACATTACTTGACCTGTTGCTGGGACAACTTGTGCTGCATCACCAACGTAAGGTACGAAGTTTAGGTAAGCTACGAATTCGTTTACAACCAGTTTTTGACCGATGAAAGAACCCGCAAATGTTGCTTCAGCCCATGGAACACCGATTAGGAATGCTAGCGGCGAGAACAACCAACCTAGAATAAGTTCTAGAGTTAGGTTTTCCATGCCAAACCAACCACCAACGCCACCTAGGATGCCGTTAACTAGTGCGATTAGACCAACGAATGCGAGTAGCATTGCACCAACGTTTAGTGCTAGTTGTAGACCAACTGATGCACCGCCTGCTGCTGCGTCGATAACGTTAGCTGGCTTGTCGTCACCACCATCAATGTTGTCTTCCAAGCTTTCATTTGGAGTATCAACTTCTGGTTTGATGATTTTAGCGAACAGTAGACCACCAGGAGCTGCCATGAATGATGCTGCTACAAGGTACTCTAGAGGTACACCCATAGATGCGTAACCTGCTAATACACCACCAGCAACAGACGCTAGACCACCACACATTACTGCAAATAGCTCAGATTGAGTCATTTTTGGTACAAACGGACGAACCACTAGTGGTGCTTCAGTTTGACCTACGAAGATGTTAGCTGCTGCAGACATTGACTCGGCACGAGACGTACCTAGCGCTTTCTGAAGACCGCCACCTAGGATCTTGATAACCCACTGCATCACACCAATGTAGTAAAGTACAGAGATAAGTGCTGAGAAGAAAATCAGTGTTGGTAGTACTTGGAAAGCAAAGATGAAGCCGATACCGTCAACTGAGAAGTTAACTAGGCTGCCGAACAAGAAACCAGTACCGTCTTTACCGTAGTCGATCACGTTTTGAACACCAGCAGAGAAACCCGCTAGTAGATCACGACCCCATGGAACGTAAAGAACGAAACCACCGATGATGAATTGGATAGCAAAAGCGCCAGCCACAGTTCTAAGATTGATAGCTTTACGGTTATCTGACAGTAGTAATGCAATTCCTAGCAATACTGCCATACCGACTAGGCTCATAAACAGGCTCATAGTTTATGACTTCCTTATTAAGTTATTTATTGGCGTGTTACAAAATGGAGCTATTAAGCGGGGGCCATTATACTCATGCCCCAATAATTAAAGTAATGCCACCTTCACACTTTCCCATAAGATTCATCGCTAATTCACCTCCATTTGTGAGTAAACTCACAATAACATACAGAACGGAACTCTCTTTAAACAAGTTTTTTAGATTTCATTCACAGATAGAGAACAGAGAATTGCTATTTTTCCAGATTTGAGAGGCAATCGTTTGCTTTGTTTGATTATGCAACACACTCAACTCATTTAGTGGGTGAATAATCTGAGCAGGTGTATTGAGCTTTCCTTGAAAGCCAAATATCGGCATATCTGGCGCATCGGTTTCAAGCAGCAGTTTTTCTAAAGGGAGTCGACTGATCGCTTGGCGCGTTTTGTTCGCTCTGGGGTAGGTAATGGTTCCGCCGACCCCAAGATAAAAACCCAAACGTATCCACTCCATTCCCTGTTCATAGCTACCAGAAAACGCATGGATAACGCCGCCTTTTGGCAGCCGAGCCGCTTTGACTAATTGAATAAGTCGATTGTGACATCGTCGATTGTGTAAAATAACCGGCAGTTGATACTGCTTGGCCAAATCGAGCTGGTAGTTCAACGCCTGCTCTTGCAATGCAGCGTCTTGTTCAACCCCATCATCCAAACCGCATTCCCCAATGGCTACGCAGCGCGTGTCACGCTCGTCCAACAAAGCCACGAGCGCACTTTGTTTTTGCTGATAATCCGACGTCAGAAAATAGGGATGAAAGCCCAACGCGTAAAAGATTTCTGGCTGAGCCTCCTCAGAGAGCATTGCAGACCATTGCGCCAGTGTTTTTACTTTTTGCCAGTTATCGGGACCAACGGATGGCAGTAACAAACGTTCCACACCAGCCTCTAGCCCTCTTTGAAAATGCTGCGAGCGCGCTGGTTCAAAAACGTCAAAATCGAGGTGGCAATGCGTATCAAACAGTTTCATCGCTTTTCTTTTCTCGCGCCGGATCTTTTTTGTATGGTACACAACTGCGCTTTTGTTCAGGTGTTAATCCCATCTCTTTGCACCAGTCATCATAACGTTTTAACCACTTTCGCCACCATTGCATGTGCACTTCCTTATTGTGATGATTGCCCTTTCATTATCATCTTTTACCGCAGATAAAAAAGAGCCCTAAGCGACAAACTTAGGGCTCTTAGCAAACAGGTTATGCGAACCAAACGCACACATTCGCGTGATTAGTGTTCACGAGTCGCTCGGAATTCCACTTCAGGGAAACGCTCTTTCGCAAGATTGAGGTTTACCATGGTTGGCGCAATGTACGTTAAGTTATCGCCACCATCCAGTGCTAGGTTAGTTTGGTTCTTACGTTGGAACTCATCTAGCTTCTTCGCATCACCACACTCAACCCAACGCGCTGTCGCTACGTTCACACTCTCGTAAATCGCTTCAACGTTATATTCAGACTTCAAACGCGCCACAACAACATCAAACTGAAGCACACCGACCGCGCCCACGATCAAGTCGTTGTTCTGCAGAGGACGAAATACCTGTACTGCACCTTCTTCTGAAAGCTGAACAAGACCTTTTAACAGTTGTTTTTGCTTCAGCGGATCGCGCAGGCGAATACGACGGAATAGCTCAGGCGCAAAGTTTGGAATACCAGAGAACTTCAGCGATTCACCTTGTGTAAAGGTGTCACCAATTTGAATGGTGCCATGGTTATGCAAACCAATGATGTCACCGGCATACGCAGCTTCCGCGCGAGAACGATCGCCCGCCATGAAGGTCACGGCATCAGAAATGTTCACTTGTTTACCCAAGCGAACGTGATTCATCTTCATGCCTTGAGTATACGTGCCCGACACAATACGCATAAACGCGATACGGTCGCGGTGCTTAGGATCCATATTCGCCTGAATCTTAAAGACGAAACCGCTGAACTTGTCTTCAGTGGCTTCCACTTCACGTTCATTGGCTTGGCGCGGTAGCGGCGCTGGCGCCCAGTCCGTCAAACCATCAAGCATGTGGTCAACACCAAAGTTACCTAATGCTGTACCAAAGAATACCGGAGTCAATTCACCCTTTAGGAACATCTCTTGATCAAACTCGTGAGACGCACCAAGAACCAGTTCCAGTTCTTCACGCAGTTGCTCAGCGAGATCTGCACCAATCTCAGCATCCAAATCCGGGTTATCAAGACCTTTAATGATACGCTGCTCTTGAATTGTGTGCCCCTGCCCCGTTGAGTACAAAATGGTCTCATCACGATGGATGTGATAAACGCCTTTGAACTCTTTACCACAGCCAATTGGCCAAGAAACCGGCGCACAAGCAATATTCAGCTCGCTCTCGACTTCATCAAGCAGTTCCATCGGATCGCGAATATCACGGTCCAATTTGTTCATGAAGGTCACGATCGGCGTATCACGCAGACGGGTAACTTCCATAAGCTTGCGAGTACGATCCTCAACACCTTTCGCGGCGTCGATCACCATCAAACACGAGTCAACCGCCGTTAGTGTGCGGTAAGTATCTTCCGAGAAGTCTTCGTGCCCCGGAGTATCGAGTAGGTTCACTAAGCAATCGTTGTACGGGAACTGCATCACCGATGTTGTCACCGAGATACCACGTTCTTTTTCCATTTCCATCCAGTCAGACTTAGCGTGCTGGCTAGAACCACGACCTTTTACTGTGCCTGCGGTTTGAATCGCACGTCCGAAAAGCAGGACTTTTTCTGTGATAGTTGTTTTACCCGCATCTGGGTGCGAGATGATCGCGAACGTTCTACGTTTAGACACTTCGCTTAAAAAAGGAGCATTTGACATGAAACTGGTCTTCTGTGTTTTATCTGAGCCGGAAATCGGTGCACGTCATGTGAGGTGACTAACCAGATTCCTGAGTAGATTCAATTTTGCGCGGTATTCTCGCTTATTCTCGACCAATCGGCAACTTTGATCCTAACGACTGACATGATCGCCCGTTGTCGTTTGCCTAAACGGGGGCCAATCAGTCTCCTCTTTTGCGTGACGATGCAGGCTGTGCGGCTCAGAGAGTGTCACCCTATCCCGGCCATTCTCTTTGCTCTGATACAGCGCAATATCAGCTCGCTTCAACCACGACTCAACATCATCCCCCTCCAGACATTCCGCAATACCTGCACTCAGCGTCACACTGGCGTGCTTTGGATAGGCTTGCTTACGTACTCTTTGGCAAAGATGGCTGACAATCAACAATGCTGACGAGGCCGAAGTGTTTTCAAACAGCAGCAGAAATTCATCGCCTCCTAAGCGAAACAGCAGATCCACTTCCCGCGTATTGTGCTGAATCGTCTCGACAACTAAATTGATTACCTCATCACCAACATCATGACCATAACGGTCATTGACCTGCTTAAACAAATCAATATCGATGATTGCAATGGATGAAGCGGTGTATCGCTTGTGGCCATCAAGTGCTCGCTGCAAAAACAGATCCAATTGATGTCGATTCAGTGCCCCTGTCATGACATCGCGTGTCGAGAGATAACGCAGCTTGCTCTGTAGCCGAACAATCAACCACACAGCAAAATGGGCAATGACAGCGCAAAACGCCAAGGCGATAGCAAAACGATACATAATCTCGAGGTCTTGCTTCATCGCCGCAGCCCAAGTGCAGCCAATAATCATCAGCACATTAGTCACAATGGCATCATGGTGAGGAATGATAAACACCAAAGCGATGATGATCGGAAACACCCAATAGGTCGCCAATGTACCAAAAATGGCCACACTGCAAACAATGGAAGCCAACAAAAAGCCAAGTGGGATACGGTGGCCAATCACACTTCGTTTTAAGCAACAAACCCCGACGACTTCGATAACAAAACCGATCTCAAAGGCCACCATCAGCAGCGCAAGATACCAATGACCAAGGTAGAAATTCTTTATCGCGAGAGGAATAAAGGTCAGTAGCGTTAACACCACCACTAATTGAAGTACTTTTTGTGCGCTGTTTGGATCCAGCAAAGCGTTGGAGGCGTTGAAAGGTTTTTCGTTCAAGTTCATCATGGTTCACCATCCTACATCCCCACTACTTACGTTGTAATGCACTCGAATTCCTTTCAAGATTTCACATTACGTATCAATAAATATTTACTCGAGTATCATTAAGCATACAAAGTGATCCCGTTTCCTCGTCGAAAAAGCCGAGATGTTTGCATTCTGTCTCAATGATAATACAGCACACTCGACACAAACTTAGAGAAACAGCACTGATTCTTAATTTCAGGTTGAGAATTAACCAAACGGTAAATATCGTCTATAACTAAAAGAGTAATTCACTGCGGTCATCAGTATGCTTAGAAACAAAAAAGTGCATTCATTAGCTTTCAAGCAAGCCAGAACCGTTTTTCTGGTTTCCGTTGTCTTGGGACTGTGTTTCAGCTTGTACCACATTTTGGCTGACCTGCACCAAGAGCAACGCCGTATTGAAGAGCACTACCAGTTTAAGCTTCTGCAAAACTATTCCAATGCCAGTCAAGCGGCATATCATCTGAACCATCTGCTCGCCGAGCAGGTTGCCTCGACCCTAATGATGGACAATGCCATCTACCGAGTAAAAATTGTCGACGATTTTGGTGATGTGCTGACCCAAAAGCATCGTGAAATTGATTCTCAGAGCCTGACGACTCAGTTGTTGTCTAAAATATTGACTCCCGCTCAGCCGTTTTACAAAACAGAGCTGCATCAACCCAACGCCAATGCAATTGTTGGTGAGTTAAGTTTCTCTGTTGATGGCTCTAGCATCGCCGATGCTTTTATTAAGAAATCGACTCGAATTGTCTTGTTCGATCTGTTTCGCAATATATTACTGACTTCTATCTTGTTGTTTTTCTTTTACTTTAAGTTATCAAAGCCAATTATTACGCTGATTAATTGGGTGAATTCGCTGCAAAATCGAAAAAACGCCTTGGAACTGCCCCCCGGTAACAACAATGACGAACTGGGTCGCCTCGCGCTTTCATTTCACAATCTCTGGCAAGCGCGCGCGGCAGCAGAAAGCCAACTCAACCAATTGGCTTACTTCGATACCTTGACAGGCTTAGCCAACCGCAGCTTGCTGCTCAAAAGCCTCAATGAAACTCTTAAAGAATCACAAAGCGAGCAATATCCAGGAGTGCTGTTTTATCTCGACCTCGACCGTTTCAAAACCATTAACGACTCCCTAGGGCATACCATTGGCGACAACTTAATGCGCACCATTGCGAAACGTCTAGAAGCATGGCTACACCCCGGAGAAATAGCCGCGCGCATCGGTGGGGATGAGTTCGCCATTTTGATCCCGAAACTCAGTAAGGAAGATGCCGCCAACAAAGCAAAGCAGTTACTAACCTTAATCTCAAACCCTTATTCCATTGACGATCACCAACTGTATTGCACGGTCAGTATCGGTATTTCCACGTTTGCCGACAAAGGCATCTCGAGCATTGATGTGCTTCGTCAGGCCGATACGGCGCTCTATCGCGCCAAAGTCGCCGGACGCAATAAATACATGTTTTATGAGCCAGAAATGCAGGCGCAAGTGGAGTCTTTTTTGGAGATAGAGAAAGGCCTGCATGAAGCACTGCACAAAGGGCAACTTGAGCTTTACTACCAACCTCAGGTCAACGCGCAGCAACAAATCATCGGAGTGGAAGCCCTCATCCGTTGGAACCATCCAGAAAAAGGCGTGCTTCCTCCCGGAGTCTTTATGCCCATAGCAGAGGAAACGGGGCAAATTCTGCAAATTGGTGATTGGATTATTGAGCAAGCGTGTTTTCAATACGCTCAGTGGAAAAAAGAACAAGTTTTGCCTGAAACGTTCCATCGACTTGCCATCAACATCAGCCCATTGCAGTTCTCTAAAAATGCCTTTGTCGAACACATCACTCATGCATTGAAACAAGCCAATATCACGGGTGAGCATATTGAATTGGAGATCACTGAGAGCTTGCTATTGGAAAACGTCGAAAGCGCGATCAATAAAATGGCAGAGCTGAAAGAACTGGATCTCAAAATCTCGATCGATGATTTTGGCACCGGTTATTCCTCACTCCGCTATCTCAAACATCTGGCAGTGGATGTACTGAAAATTGACCGCTCCTTTGTCACTCAGTTGCATCTTGATCAAAGCGATCAAGCCATTGTTTCAACCATCATTATGATTGCTGAGCGCTTGAGTTTAGAAGTCATCGCCGAAGGGGTAGAAACAGAAGAAGAGTTCAACACGCTGGTCGAACTCGGTTGTGAACAATTCCAGGGGTATCTCTTTGGCAAACCGCTCCCTGTGGAGATGATCACGCAGAAATTACGTGAAAGTCGTCAGCACCAAGGCAGTCATGCAAGCAAAGTTAAAAGCAACCAAATAAGTAACTCATAATGATCGCGTCTTCCTTCCCTGACTGAGTAGGATAGTAATTGCGGCGACGATCCACTTCGTTAAACCCCATCTCTTGATAGAGATGAATGGCGTTCACATTGCTCTCACGCACTTCTAGCCACGCACTTTCCGCGTTTGCCGCTTCACCTTCATCAATAAATGCGTCTAACAACTGGCGGCCATAGCCTTTGCCTTGTTGTTTGGGGCAAACTGCGATGTTAAGTAAGGTGAGTTCGCCAACGATATTTTGCGCATAGAAATAGCCGACGACTTCGCCATCCACCAGCAATACACGATGCATCGCACCGCGACTGGAGAGATCCTTCACCAGGCTCTCTGCCCAGGGGTGCGAATGTGCACGACCTTCAATATGGTAAACAGCCTCAAGGTGCTCCTGAGACATAGGGACGATCATACAACTCATATTGGATTACTCATAAGAACGGATCTGTTGCCACAGCGCACGACGATGCTCATTATGACCATCAATTTGAGCCAACTCTGGCGATTGGAGCACTTTGGTTACCATAGGAAGAGGTTGAACAGGACAGCCCGCAAACCAAACCCATTGCAGAGAGTGCGGTTCGAGCGCGCTTAATTGCTCTGGGGTAATGTGCCTTGCTTGAGACAATTCCAGTTGCAGGCTTTTGAGCACTTTTTCAAAAAATAGTGCCGTTTGCGAAATGGGGCAACTCGGTGCGATCAACAGTAACTGGCACTCTTCAGGCAGGGAGAAGGTTGGCATTTCATAGCCCATCATCCGTTCTGGATGATGCAATTGCCAAAGCGAAATGCCCATTTCCTGTAAATACAACTTTTCGTTTTCAGTCATCGTTTCGTTACTCAAAGATACCGCGGCATACTAACAAAAAAGCCCAGGAAAGTAATAACGAGATTGAGGAAATCACCTCAACTTAGGATAACGTACCTAAGTTAAGGGTCATTCATTGAATCAGCAACTAAGCCGATTTCATCAAAGAGCAGCGAACTCTGGCGCGTATTCCACTCGCCCTTGCTTGGCATCAAACTCACCCGCCGCCATGGCAAAGGCTTGAAACGCACCTTCTGGCACTGGCCATTGGCACTCAAAGCCCATCTCGCTGGCGGCAGTAAAACCAAAACGCTGATAGTACTGAGGATCACCCAAGACAAAACACGCTGGATAGCCAAACTCTAACAGCGAAGTTAATCCTTCTTTGACTAACGATGCGGCGATGCCTTGCTTTTGGTATTCCGCTTTGACCGCTAGTGGCGCAAGCCCCTGCCAGCCATTTTCTTCGCCATTCAACGTCATCGGCGTAAACATGACATGGCCAACCACTTCCCCTTCGTCGGTACAAGCCACCAACGACAGCGTCAGACGACCATTCTCTCTTAGTGTCATGACCAAGTTGGCTTCCGCGTCTGTTGGAAATACCTGTTTTAGCAGACTATCGATAACCAATATATCTGCCGGTGCTTCAGTTCGAATAAGCATTTGTTACCCCAATTTGTGTTTGAGGCGATTGTACTCCTTTATGAACAAAATCTGCTAACTGATTTAGAGCCAACTGCATGGCTTTTGGCAATTGCTCCAAATCAACGCTGTCCATTAGGTTTTTAACCTCTAGGCCAAGCTCGGTATCGCCTTCAATCGTCAAACGACGTTGGAAAAATAGCGTATCAGGATCTTCTTTTCTGCCAGCAATCAGCACTAAGTCATTTAAATTGCCTGAGAAGCACACATCTTCCGAAACGGGCTGTTCGGCAATAACAAGTTGATCATTTTGATAACTTATGAACCAATGCAGCTTGAGATCTTTCACCTCTACCTTCAACCACTTATCTTCCAAAAATTCAAAATCGCCATCTTCTAAAGCCTCTTTGAAGACCAGTTTGAGCCCTTCAAGCAAGACTTTTTTATGTACAATTTGAGGCAATAACTGGACTGGAGATCGCAAAATTGATGCGGCATTTTGAACTAGTTGACTGCGAATCTTGTTTATCACGCTTATTTTCCGTTACTTTGTCATAAATGCGACTATCTTAGTTGATAGCATGTGATGAATTACTGTTGTGCGTCAAAAAACAATTTCATATCGCGTTGTTTAAAATAATAACAATCAGCGACGTTTTTTTGACCTTGAATGAAATATTGTCACACTTGTACTGATAAAGCCTTTAATAACGCTATTATCACAGTTATAGTGATTGCGTTTCAGCGATTTCATGACATGGACGATTAATTACGCTCTCTGGAGACGGGTAGTACTTTGATGCCTTCCAAGCAAATGCACCATTGGTTTAATAAACTGACTTCTAATAGCCCTTTTTTCTTCGCTATTCTTGATAAGCAACATAACTATTGCTTGGTGAATGAACGTTATTGCGACGTTGCGGGGTTAGCTCAGGAAGAGCTAATAGGGATGAATGATGCGCAAATTTTAGGTGACAACTTTTACCAAAAGCTAAAGCCTTACTACGACCGAGCTCTGCTCGGTGAAAGTATTGAGGCCGAAATCACCCTAGATGAAACCGATCTTGAAACCAGTTTGCATTTTAGTTTGTCCCCAGTGGAAGGCGGTGAACAGATTTCTCACCTCCTTTTTCAAGCGATTGATACCTCTGAAAAACACATTCTCGTCAAATCCCTAGAAGAGTCAGAAACCAAGTTTTCTCGTTTAACGCAGTTGCTGCCCGATGGTTTACTACTGGTAGAAGAAGACACCATTCTCTCTGCAAACCCCGCTGCAGCTAGGCTGCTTGGTTTCAACTCGCAGCATGACTTGCTTGGTGAAGAGCTCAGTCGATTATTTATGGATGAGAAGAGCAAGATGGTGTTTAGCCATAAACTCTGCTCATTGCTTTCCGAAAAAGCGTTTGTCTGTATGACCAGTGCACGCTGTGGCTTTGAGCGCCGCGTTCAGTTGCATGCAGATTTCACCACCGTACTAGGCAACCAATCTCAAATCATCTTGATCCAAGATGCTGATGAAACGCCAAAACATCTTTCGGTGAAAAACAGCGATGATATTCATATCGATTCCCTGACGAAGCTCTACAACCGCTTCGGTTTTACCAAACGTCTGGAGCAGTTGATTAAGAGCCAAACCCCCTTGTTGTTGTTTTATCTCGATATCGATAACTTCAAAAATATCAATGACTCACTAGGCCACCACATCGGTGACAAAGTGATTCTTGAAGTGGCAGCTCGTCTGAAACGCCTGTTGCCACAACACTCGGTGATTGGCCATCTTGGCGGTGATGAATTTGGCGTGATCTTGCCAGAGCCAGAAAACAACCGCATGGCCGAGTTGCTCTCTGAGCGCATCATCTCCTTAATTAATCAGCCATTTGATTTACACCATTTCAGCAAGCGCCTTGCCTGTTCTATCGGCAGTGTTCGTTATCCTGAAGATGGCCAAGATGCACGCGTACTGTTGCAAAATGCCGATACCGCGATGTACGAAGCCAAAGATCGTGGCCGTAACCGACTCATCAAGTTTAACGACCAGATGAACAAAGAAGCGCGTATGCGCCTCTGGTTGGAGATCGAACTGCAAAAAGCGCTACAGCAAAATGGCCTTGAAGTATGGTATCAGCCAAAAGTTAATGCGCGTGACTTCAGCATTAATGGCGCCGAAGCGTTAGTACGCTGGAAGCACCCTGTCGAAGGATACATTAGCCCTGCTGCCTTCATTCCTGTCGCTGAAAAAGCAGGTCTGATTGAGCACTTAGGTCGTGTGGTCATGCGTGATGTCTTCAACACGGTCAAACGCTGGAAACTCCAGGGAATTCTGCCGGGTCGCGTTGCGATTAACTTATCGCCAGAACAATTTGGCAACCCTCAGTTGATCGACTTCATGGAAAAACTCCTGCGAACCACAGAGTTAGACCCAAACTGCATCACCTTCGAGCTGACCGAAAGTGCGGTAATGAGTGACAGTGACCACACCATTCAGATGCTCAACGCGATTAAGAAACTGGGCTTCTCACTCTCCATCGATGACTTTGGGACCGGTTATTCCTCACTGGCATATTTAGCGCGCTTTCCGATTGATGAGCTGAAGATCGACCGCGCGTTTATCAACGACATTGACGTTTTACCAAAGCAGGTCACGGTGATTGAAAACATCATTAATCTCGGCAAATCTCTCAATCTCACCGTGGTGGCCGAAGGGGTAGAAACTCATCAGCAAGCGGCACTCCTGTCGAATTTGCGCTGCCACTCGATTCAGGGGTTCCATTTCCATCGCCCTCAGCCTAAACATGAAATAGAAGAACTGTTTGCACAAAATCGTCGCCATAAAAACTGACCTTCTCCCCTCTCCAAAAGAGGTAAATCTCAATTTATTGCGTCAAACCTAACTTACATCAATTCTGCTATTCATATTCCTTCATAAAATGCCCACACCCTTTTCGTCTCAATTTGTAGTGAGCATATGGAACTCCTTTGTCCAGCAGGTAATCTTCCTGCTCTAAAAACCGCCATCGACTGCGGTGCCGATGCGGTGTATATCGGCTTTAAAGATGATACAAATGCCCGTCATTTCGCTGGACTGAACTTCAGCGGGAAAAAACTCGAGAAAGCGGTTCAATACGTCCACGATCACCAGAAAAAAATTCACGTCGCCTTGAACACATTTGCGCATCCCGATGGCTTTGAGCGTTGGACAAATGCGGTCGATATGGCGGCGGCATTGGGTATCGATGCTCTGATCGTTGCCGACATCGCAGTGTTAGAATATGCCGCACGAAAATACCCGCACCTTGAACTGCATTTATCGGTTCAAGCCTCGGCAACCAATGTTGCTGCCGTCGAGTTTTATCAGCAGAATTTCAATGTTAAACGCGTTGTACTGCCTCGCGTGCTGTCGATTCATCAAGTGAAGCAACTGTCACGCAATATCCCACAAGGGGTCGAGTTGGAGGTATTTGCCTTTGGTAGCTTGTGCATCATGTCAGAAGGCCGCTGCTACTTGTCTTCCTATTTAACGGGAGAGTCTCCCAATACCGTCGGTGCTTGCTCACCCGCCAAATATGTGCGCTGGCAAGAAACTCCAACGGGGTTAGAGTCACGTCTCAACAACATTTTAATCGACAAGTATGGCCATGGTGAAAACGCAGGCTATCCGACGCTATGTAAAGGCCGCTTTGATGCCCACATAGAGGGGGAATCCAAACGCTACCACGCACTAGAAGAGCCAACCAGCCTCAACACGCTGTCGTTGCTGCCTGAACTGTTTGCCGCGAATGTCGCCTCGGTAAAAATCGAAGGCCGTCAGCGTAGCCCCGCCTATGTAGAACAAGTGACCCGAACTTGGCGAGCGGCGATTGATCGTTACCAAGCGAATCCGCAAGCCTACCAAGTGGAAGAGGCTTGGAATGCCGCACTGGCGAACGTCTCAGAAGGGACACAAACCACGCTCGGTGCTTATCATCGTCAATGGCAATAAGGATTCAAGGAAACAAGATGAAATACTCACTCGGTCCGCTACTTTACTTCTGGCCCAAACAGAACGTTGAAGACTTTTACCATCAAGCGAAAAACAGCTCTGCCGACATCATCTATTTGGGGGAATCGGTCTGCTCTAAACGCCGTGAAATGAAACCTGCGCACTGGTTTGAGTTAGCGAAAGAGCTTTCCGCTGCAGGCAAACAAGTTGTACTTTCTACCATGGCACTGCTCGAAGCCCCAAGCGAAGTCAACGTGATGAAAAAGTACATCGACAACGGTGACTTTGCCATTGAAGCGAACGACGTATCCGCTATTCAGCTGGCGTTTGAAAAGCGTGTTCCCTTTGTTGTTGGCCCAGCAGTCAATACATACAATGCGCACACGCTCAAATTGTTTCTTAAACAAGGGATGATTCGTTGGTGCATGCCTGTCGAGTTGTCTCGAGAATGGTTGCAAAATGTATTGACCCAATGCGATGAAGTGGGCATTCGCAACCAGTTTGAAGTAGAAGTCTTTAGCCATGGCTATCTGCCACTCGCGTATTCCGCGCGCTGCTTTACCGCCCGCGCAGAAAACAAAGCCAAAGACGACTGTGAAACCTGCTGCATCAAATACCCAACGGGCATTCAAGTGCACAGCCAAGAAGGCCAAGCGGTATTCAATCTCAATGGCATCCAGACGCAATCCGGTTACTGCTACAACCTGATTAATGATCTCCCTGCCATGCAAGGATTGGTGGATGTGGTGCGTGTCAGCCCATTGGGGCTAGAAACATTTACGACCGTAGATCAATTTCGCGCCAACGAACAAGGTGCACAGCCGCGCCAAATCGAAGATCGTCAATGCAATGGCTACTGGCACCAAATTGCAGGCCTAGAGGTGAAAAATCTCTAGGTTTATCCCGCTCCAACAACAAAGAGGGCTTGCGCCCTCTTTGCTATCTTATCGCTCTATTTCCCTACTCTTCCATGTTCTTCCATATACCTACGCTTCAACCCACTGATTTTTAGGCATTCGTTTGATATCGCGCCATAGCATAACCGCCACCACTAAGGTCAGTGCAATATTTGACAATGGGAAAGCCAGCCAAACCCCAGTAATACCGAGCAATTTAGGCATAATGAAGAGAAACGGCAGTTGCACCATCATGTTGCCAATACTGACGAACAACGCCTTTCCACCACGGTTCACCGATTGATAGTAGGCCGCTGTCACCACCAGAAAGCCATCTAAAAACATGGCAAACATATGGAGTCGTATTCCCGTAATGGTGTGCTGAGTCAGTTCAGCGTCGTTCGCATTAAACACCGCCACCACTTGCTCAGGGAATAGATTCAATAAACCAATAAACACCATGCCCGTCAGCACCGCAGAGCTCATCGCAATTTTGAGTAACTTTTTGATATGGTCACTGTGCCCAGCCCCATGATAGAAACTCGCCAACGGCTGCATACCATTGGCAATCCCTTCTGCAATCAAATAATAGACAACGATGATGTAACCAAGAATCGCATAAGCCCCCACCAACACAGGGCTACCATAGCTCAGCAACAAACTATTGTGCAGCGCCACCATCATGGAGCCATAGGCGTACATAAAGAAGCTCGATGTCCCGATAGCGAAAATTTGTGGCAACAAACGCCATTGAAACGAGAAGTTGCTCTTCGACAAACGCAGTTTGGCTTTGCGTGAAAAAAAGTAACTGAGCCCTACCAGTAGCACTACCATTTGAGCCAATGCTGTGGCGATTGCTGCTCCCGTTAACTGCCACTGCAATAGGCCGATAAATAGGTAATCGAGAACGATATTGGTGATCGCTCCCAACACCATCAGCATCGTTGCCAAATTGGGGCTGCCATCATTGCGCAGCAAAATCGGCATGGCGATCGAGCCCAAGGTGAACAAGCAAGAAAACACCAATACGTCGAGATATTGTAAGCCAAGCTGGAACACCTCACCTTCCGCGCCTTGCAAACGCAGAAAGTCATCCGCAAAACACCCGAGCAAAATCGACACCACTGGGCTCATCAACAGCAACAACACCAGGCCCGTCGACAACACGGCTTGCGCTTTTTGCGGTTGCTTCTCACCAAGTCGGATAGAAGCCAGCGCGCCAGTTCCTACTCCCACCATTAAACCGATACCCAAAATGGAGCCAATCAGTGGCCATGCCACATTAATCCCTGCAAGCCCTGCTGCACCAACATAATGGCCAATAAAAATACCATCCACCACTTGATATAAGCCGTTCACAAGCATGGCGGCAATAGTGGGTATGGTATAGCGCCAAAATTGGCGATAAATAGACGTATTCATCAATGAAAGCTCGACATCGATTCTAAGAAACTAAAACGTAAGTGCTTTACTGAGCAATGAGACGAGCTGTTGCTGCTCTTCATCACTCAACTGCCCTGCGACTTGCTCAGCCAATATGCGGTAAACCATCGCTTCCTGTGCTAAATAGTGCATCGCTTTCTCTGTCAGCGCCACACGCTTCACTCTTGCATCATGCAGACAATGAGCTCGGCTCACCAATCCTTTTCGCTCTAAACGCGTCACCATATTGGTCGCAGAAGGTTTAGACACTTCCATTTCCAACGCAAGATCCGTGATACGTATCGGTTCTTGCGCATTTTGAATCACTTTCAGGTAGTCATATTCACTAAAACTCAACTGCAAGATAGGATCGTCTTTGCTGTGCTTTCGCCACACTTTTGCCGCAAAGCGCTCCATTTTTTCGAGATGGGTGCTGAGGCTCATTATTCAACCATTAAAATAGTTAGCAAGGCTAACTATTTTAATCTTGTTATTGAAATTAGCAATCCACTAAAACAAACCGAGTACACTTTTATTCACCGTGAATAGGCTGGAAAGGAAAGAAACCCTCGATCATCATCGATGTCGAGGGTTTCTATTGTTCGGGATGACGCTCTTGCTGGTCTAAGGTGTAGTTTTCGCCTGAGCTTTTGCAAGACGTTCTGACTGAAGCTGCTGATAGATATTGCCAAGCTCTAAAAATGCGTAGCGATGCTCAACGTACTCATAAACATTGAAAGAGATCGCTAACTTATACAAAGAGATCGCATTGGCAAAGTCACCTTTCTGCTGGTAGCGCTTGGCAAGATAGAAATAGACTTCGGTTAAACGCTGCGCCAGTAGCACGTTTTCACGAGATGCATCAATGATCGCTTTGAACGCTTGCTCCTCAGACACTTGCTCGCCCATTAACGCAACCAACACCCATCCCCACTCTTCACTGCGCTGTTGATAGCGAGTCAGTAAATCCGCCTTGGCTTGAACAGGATCGAGATCCGATTCAATGATGTAGAGCCAAAGCACGCGAAACGGATCTTGCGGATCATCTTGATAATGCTTCTGCATCTCTTCTTTCGCCAGATCCAAACGGCCGCCGTAATAAAGTGCGATAGCACGATTACGCTCTGCATAACTATTACTTGGGTCGAGCTCTAACGTTGAGTCGAATGCTTCGTAAGCGGCATCATATTCACCCACTTGTGTGAAATAGACGCCCAATAAATTAAAAATATCTGGCTGTGCAGGATTTAACTGCAGAGACTGATTAAAATCGAGTCTGGCTAAATCACGCAAACCGACACTGTCATAGTAGTTACCACGTTCGTAATGCATTTTCGCACGAACTTCATCGCTGAGATCAGTGCGTTGCAGCAATTGTGACAAACGCGCAATTTGCACCTCTTGCTGAACACTCGCCTGCAATGGCACTGCCATTGGCGGATACACCCACTGACTCTTGTTGCCACTGGTGGTTGATGCACAGCCTGTTGTCGCTAACGCGATGCACAGACTAACGGTTTGAAACCATTTCACTAAAAGGCACTCCTGTGAAGACTGCGAAAATAAAAAGGGGAGCTCAATGCTCCCCTTTATAACATGCTTTCAGGCTTTTAAGCGAGAAAAGCCCTAGACAAGTATGTGTCAACGTGAAGATTACTCTTCTTCTGCCGCTGGCGCTTCTGCTTCAACTGGCTTTTCTACCGCTTCTTTCATACTTAGACGAACGCGGCCTTGGCGGTCGATTTCAAGCACTTTAACTTGAACTTCTTGGCCTTCAGTTAGGTAGTCAGACACTTTCTCTACACGCTTGTCAGCGATTTGAGAAATGTGAACAAGACCATCTTTACCAGGAAGAATCGTTACGAACGCACCAAAATCTGCTAGGCGAGCAACTTTACCCGTGTAGATTACGCCCACTTCCACTTCAGCGGTGATCTCTTGAATACGACGAATCGCTTCTTTTGCCGCTGCACCTTCGGTTGCTGCAATCTTGATGGTACCGTCGTCTTCGATTTCGATGGTTGTGCCTGTCTCTTCAGTTAGAGCACGGATCACTGCACCGCCTTTACCGATAACGTCTTTGATCTTGTCTGCGCTGATCTTCATCGTGTGGATGCGAGGAGCGAACTCAGAGATATCGTCACGAGCACCAGAGATAGCTTGATCCATTACAGATAGGATGTGCTTACGCGCGCCTTGAGCTTGGTTAAGCGCAATTTGCATGATCTCTTTCGTGATACCTTCGATCTTGATGTCCATTTGAAGTGCAGTGATACCAGTAGAAGTACCTGCAACTTTAAAGTCCATGTCACCTAGGTGGTCTTCGTCACCAAGGATATCTGAAAGAACAACAAAATCGTCGCCTTCTTTAACCAGCCCCATTGCGATACCAGCAACAGAAGCCTTGATTGGCACACCAGCGTCCATAAGCGCTAGAGAAGTACCACATACAGAAGCCATTGAAGATGAACCGTTAGATTCTGTGATTTCTGAAACAACACGTACTGTGTATGGGAACTCATCAATTGATGGCATTACTGCAGCAATACCACGCTTCGCAAGTTTACCGTGACCGATTTCACGACGCTTCGGAGAACCTACAAAACCCGTTTCGCCTACACAGTATGGAGGGAAGTTGTAGTGTAGTAGGAAGTAATCTTTCTTCTCACCCGTTAGCTCGTCGATGATTTGCGCATCACGTTGAGTACCTAGCGTCGCCGTTACGAGCGCCTGAGTCTCACCACGAGTGAATAGTGAAGAACCGTGAGTACGTGGAAGAACGCCAGTACGTACATCTAGTGCACGAACCATGTCTTTTTCACGGCCATCGATACGTGGGTTGCCAGCAATGATGCTACGACGCACAACAGTCTTCTCAAGATCGTGGAAGATAGTGTGAATTTCTTTTGCATCTGCTTCTGGATCTTCAGCAAGGATAACTGCATTAACTTCTGCCGCAATCTCATGGATACGGTCGTAACGAGCCATCTTTTCAGTAATTTTGTAAGCTTCAACAAGTTTCGCTTCTGCTAGATCAGCCACTTTCTCGTTAAGAGCTGTGTTCGCTTCAGGAGCAACCCAGTTCCAAGATGGCGTCGCAACTTCTGCTGCGAATTCGTTGATTGCTTTGATCACTGCTTGTTGTTGGTCGTGACCAAATACCACTGCAGATAGCATTTCTTCTTCAGTAAGGTTGTCAGCTTCTGACTCAACCATTAGCACTGCAGATTCAGTACCCGCAACAACAAGATCTAGACGAGATGCGTTTAGTTCAGTGTTGCTTGGGTTTAGTACGAGTTGACCGTCAATGTGACCAACACGTGCCGCGCCGATAGGACCGTTAAATGGGATACCAGAGATAGCAAGCGCTGCAGATGTACCAATCATTGTTGGGATATCTGGCTGTACGTCTGGGTTAACAGACACTACCGTTGCGATAACTTGTACTTCGTTATTAAAACCCTCAGGGAATAGAGGACGAATTGGGCGGTCGATTAGACGAGCAGTCAGCGTTTCACCTTCAGAAGGACGGCCTTCACGCTTGAAGAAACCACCTGGGATTTTACCTGCAGCGTAAGTACGCTCTTGGTAGTTTACGGTTAGAGGGAAGAAGTCCTGACCTGGAACTGCTTCTTTCTTACCGACAACAGAAACAAATACTGCAGTGTCATCCATAGTAACCATAACAGCAGCGGTTGCTTGACGTGCGATAACGCCAGTTTCTAGAGTAACCGTGTGGTTACCGTACTGGAACGTTTTAACAACTGGTTTTTCGAACATTGTTATTCCTTGTTGCCGAAAATAAATTCGGACGTTGGTATTAGGTCTCAAAACATTGCATATCGCGACTAGTGCAAAGAGCCTGACAGCAAGCTATTTGGAATAGTCGCGACCTATTGGTCGACAGACTGACGGCAATGCATTGAGGTGTAAATGCTCAACAACGAAGGTTGAGACGCGGGGTAGTATAAACCACTTCATACCTACACGCTATTCGGTAGGTCAAGATTGTCGGACATCATTGAGAGAACTAGCAAAGTAGGAGACTAAAAAACGGACAACTTGCCAACTAGATGATGGGCCAGGCGTCAAAGATACATAATTTCATGAGTCATCAATATTCGGATATCGACGTAACTTCGGCTTCAGGCACAGAAGTGTCACCAACGATAACAACACATCAGCTTTGGATATCTCTTCATTCTTATAATCAATCTATCGCTTAATGGCCCGCTCATTCAATGAGTAAAAATCCATCTCATCCATGTCCATAAAAAACTCAAAAGCCTATCGCAAATGTAGAACATAGAAACATATCGTTTAATTTAAATATTCAAGTTTAAGTTCTTTAAAGCTATTGACTTCTTTTATATCAATCACGTCAAACTCTTTTTTAAGATAATAAAACAACTTATAAAGATCAGATTTGTCTATATGTATACCCGGAGGTGATGTCATCTCCCATGCTCCGATCTCCTGCATTTCCAACTCAAACCTAGGGTTTAATGCAACCTGCTGGCGACTATGTTGATACCGAACACGAAAGCTACTCGGAATAATATACTCCTCGTATTCTGTCCTTTTTCTATGATTAGACATGGCTCTCGCGTGAAGTAACCCCGCACCCGCACCAACTAATGCAAGTGGTCCTAAAAATATAACCGCAACAACACTGATAAAAGCCGCTAATTTACCACCTGCACGAGAAAACTTGTAAAAGTTCTCATGTACATTCTCTTCTATCGCATATCGAATTCCGACTTTAGTGAGTTCGTAACAATACGTTTTAGGTTGAAACTCAGTAAACCTCAAATAGAGGCCAAGTAAAACCATAACTACAGTAATACCAAACCAAACTACAAAATCTTCAATAGTTGGTGGCACTAATAAGGCAACGATTAGCGAAGGTATGATCATCATACCAAAAACTAGAACTTCCTCACCAAACAATCTCTTAGGCGTACAAACCCAAGAAAATAATATATCTTCTGTAGAGAGCCTTTCTTTTTTATAAGCAATCTCTTGCTTTATCGCCTGCTCATCTAATGAGTAAAAACTCATCTCATCTCATCCATATCCATATCCATATCCATATCCATATCCATATCCATATCCATAAAAACTTAAACCCACTTAGAAATGTAAAATATATCTTTTAATTTAAATATTCAAGTTTAAGTTCTTTAAAGCTATTGGCTTCTTTTATATCAATCACGTCAAACTCCTTTTTAAGATAATAAAACAACTTATAAAGATCAGATTTRTCTATATGTATACCCGGAGGTGATGTCATCTCCCATGCTCCGATCTCCTGCATTTCCAACTCAAACCTAGGGTTTAATGCAACCTGCTGGCGACTATGTTGATACCGAACACGAAAGCTACTCGG
>NZ_NPKW01000519.1:0-826 GCF_002265885.1 Vibrio sp. 03_296 | reverse complement strand
GGTAATTAAATGGCAAGTAAGTTCCAAAGCCGTCTGGTGGGGACCATTATCTTGGTCGCTATCGGCGTGATAGTGCTTCCTGATGTCCTCGATGGCCAGAAGCTTCACTATAAAGAAGAGTTTGCCACCATCCGATCAAACCGGAATTGAGCAATGAAGTGGAGAGTTTCGAAATTCTTGAGCCCGTAGAAGACGACATCAAGCTACCAGAGTCTCCTGTGGTCGCGACGGTGGGGCAGTCTGCGTCAACGCCAAGTGAAACGCGACAAAGCCAAACAAAACCGAAATCTGTTGAAGTCAAAATCAACGAGGTCGCAGACAAGAATAACTACGAAGATTCAGCATGGATCATTCAGTTAATGGCACTGCGTAATGAAGAGAATGCGCAGAACATGGCGAAGGATTTGCAGAAACGCGGTTATCAAGCGCATACCATCAAAGAAAATGGATTTACTCGAGTTGTAATTGGTCCTGATGTGTCAAAAAGTAAACTTGAAAGACAAGTCGTGGAATTGGAAAAATTACCGGTTCCAAAAGGTCAATTGCTCAAATTTAAACCACTAAACCCATAAGAAAACGTTTGCGTCAGCATTTTTTCTGTTAAAATGCGCGCCAACTTAAGATGAAGAAAACATGAATTGGTTAGATTTTGTCATTTTAGGTGTGATCGGATTTTCAGCTCTGATCAGTTTAGTTCGCGGTTTTGCGAAAGAAGCATTGTCATTGGTGATTTGGTTTGGAGCGTTTTTTATCTCCAGTAACTATTACACCAAACTCGCGGTGTATTTCACCAATATCGAAGACGACATGTTTCGAAACGGAGCCG
>NZ_NPKW01000518.1:0-920 GCF_002265885.1 Vibrio sp. 03_296 | reverse complement strand
GAGCTGCTTATTCTTGACCCTGGATTGKTTTGGCAAAACCATCGAACACAATTATCATCTGTTAGCGCACTTAGAAGCGTTTCATCAATTGGGCTTGCCGATTTTGGCGGGCATGTCTCGCAAA
The DNA here is from genome assembly GCF_002265885.1 of Vibrio sp. 03_296. Taxonomy (NCBI): domain Bacteria; kingdom Pseudomonadati; phylum Pseudomonadota; class Gammaproteobacteria; order Vibrionales; family Vibrionaceae; genus Vibrio; species Vibrio sp. 03_296. The sequence continues at coordinate 796 of NZ_NPKW01000518.1, read as the reverse complement.
TCGATGGTTTTTAAATTACTGAACAAAAAGCCTGCAGAGTGCATGGTGGCTAGTGTAACATGTGCGACGATTGCTGCTATGAAAGGCGCTCAGATCATTCGTGTTCATGATGTCGAAGAAACCGTTGAAGCGATGCGAGATTATTCAATGATGCATAAAATATCTGAGTTAAAAGAATATAAGAAGGAATAAACATGTCGGATAAAAGACGTTATTTTGGTACAGATGGTGTTCGTGGGAAAGTAGGCCAGTATCCTATTACTCCCGACTTTGTACTAAAACTTGGCTGGGCTGCAGGTCGTGTATTGGCGAAGCAAGGAACGAAAAAAGTTATTATCGGCAAAGATACGCGTATTTCAGGCTATATGCTTGAGTCTGCTTTAGAGGCGGGGCTTGCAGCTGCGGGTTTAGAAGCGTCTTTACTGGGCCGATGCCAACACCTGCTGTGGCGTACTTGACACAAACATTCCGCGCTGAAGCTGGTATTGTGATCTCGGCTTCTCACAATCCATACTATGACAATGGCATCAAATTTTCTCTTCTGAAGGGACAAAATTACCCGATGATATTGAGTTAGCTATTGAAGCTGAGTTGGATAAAGAAATCGAATGCGTAGAGTCTGCAGAATTAGGTAAAGCGACACGTCTCAACGACGCAGCTGGTCGTTATATTGAATTTTGTAAAAGTACGTTTCCTTCAGAGTTGAGCCTAGCAAAACTTAAAATCGTTGTAGATTGTGCGAATGGTGCAACGTATCACATTGCGCCAAATGTGTTTACTGAGCTGGTGCCGATGT
>NZ_NPKW01000517.1:0-1067 GCF_002265885.1 Vibrio sp. 03_296 | reverse complement strand
TAATTTATTAGGATGAATGGCACTGACGATCTTTATATCTTTATCCGCTAAGTCGATGATGGGCGCCTGAGTTCTTGGTACTGCGGGGTCGTACATCAAAACATTGGGATACAGTAGATGTGCCGCATTGACGGAAATGACCAACCCGACCATGTTATTAGAAAGTTGTACGACCGTACCTGGTGGAAACACTCCCATGAACTTAATGAGGATATTCAGGTTCTCGGCACTATAAAGGTGCTTGCAGTTCTTAATATTAGATGAGAAAGTGCGGTGTAGGGAATTTTCTGTTCTGTAGGAATGTTGTGATGGCATAATGTGCGAAAGCATTCGCCACCGCAATTCACTTGTGTCAGCTCGTCAATTTCATGTTCCTTTAAACCATCAGGATAACCGGAACCATCATTGAGCTCATGATGCTGCGCAATACCTTTTCGCACTATACAGGAAACCATTCTACTGTATTGGCTAATCCAATCCGTACTTGGTATGCAGTTTGAGATAATTAAACTCAGGATCTGTGAGTGGCGTTTGTCTTTACGGACAATCGCAGAGGGAATTTTTATTTTACCGATATCGTGAAACAAAGCGGCAAATGAAAGTTCTTTTAGCTGTGCGGCACTAAACCCTTTTGCACGGCCTATCATCATAGCGATGACGGACACGTTTAATGAGTGAAAATAAATATCTTCAAATTCACTTTTCCCATTCATGAGATGGGAGGTCATTGTCATCACTTCATCAATTTTTCAACGATGTCATCGATGAGTTGTTTCGCTTCATCAACCGCATCGGTCGGACGATTGCGAATTTTGGTCATTACAGAGCGCATTCTCGCCAACGAACGTTCAAACTCTTTTTCACATTGAATGACACGACGTCGGTAAGAACTTAACTTCTCGATACGCTTTTGCTTTTCATCCCAAAGCTTTTGGTTTCGTCCATCAAGTTTTCAGATTGCTGTTCACTTTCAGAAAGGTTTTGCTGATTAGCAGGCAATGGCTGCGTATCGCTCTGATTAACATTGAGGAAGACCCACTTCACACCCAAGTGGCGAATCATCTCCA
>NZ_NPKW01000516.1:0-691 GCF_002265885.1 Vibrio sp. 03_296 | reverse complement strand
CTGCACTTTCAATCAAAGCATCGTGTGGATTAAACAACGGCTCACTGACAAGCTGGCTAAGGATAAGCGTACGATGCTGGCTTCATCTTGACTAGGATGGTCACAGAACTAAACATTGATTTTTTTCTTGAGCATACTGCTCTAGATAACGTTGCGCTAACCAAGACTTACCAAATCCTTTAGCACCATTAATAGTGATAAGGTTGGAGCCAAAATTAGTCAATAACTCAAGACGTTCTAAAAGCTCAGTTTGAGAATCCAGTTCAAGTACATTAGGCAAAGCACGGCTCATCAGCGATTCCTTGTGAAAATAGCCCCGATGGAGCTATTTAAGTTGATTAATTGATTGTGCGACAATCTTCTATGGCTTGACGAATGACCTCTTGAGGCACATCAGCCACGACCTCAGCGGTACCAATACTGCTTGGTAAGACTAATCTCAGTTTCCCTGATAGCAYYTTCTTATCGCGCATCATATGAGTCATGAAATCGTCAAACGTCATACTTTCTGGTGTATGTACTGGCAGCTTCGCTCTGCTAAGTATAGAGAAAATCTTATCAAATTGCTGCTGATCGATCATACCTTGTAACTGTGCGGTGCGTGCCGCCATGACCGTACCCGCGGCAACGGCTTCACCGTGTAACCAGTTGCCGTAGCCGAGCTCGAGCTTCGATCGCGTGTCCAAACGTA
>NZ_NPKW01000515.1:0-993 GCF_002265885.1 Vibrio sp. 03_296 | reverse complement strand
CGGTGCCTAAGATCTGCACGGCACCCAGATTGCGAACTTTGAGCCCCGGCACATTGATGCGCACAGTGAGGGTGAGAAAGTCGTCATCGGCATCCACAAACAGTGATCAATGTTGAGGGAATAGTGAATGGGCGCGCCTTGATCGAGCTCCCAGCCGAAAACCTGACTCTGGATTTGTCGCGCCACTTCGGCGTTGATCCTCGGTTTACTGTTCGTTCCACTGCCGTCAAAGTTAGCGGGTTCGCTGGTTATCACCTGGGTATGGGTGGTGGCTTCTAGCGTGTCATTGGTCAACGTCAGGTCTGGGTGTTTTGCTAACTCTTTACGTCTGCAGTGGGCGCTGGTGGAGCCAGATCCTCCAATGCTTGGGCAAACACCGCTTGAGGATCTGAGTTTGTGTTTTGGGTTGGCGTTGCTGCGTTTGGTGCTTTGCTTTCAACCGAAATGGCTTTGGCATGTGGTGCTGCGACACGGGGTTCTGTCTCAGCCAGCACACTCGAGGTGGCTTGGCTTGAAGAGTGCCAAACCACACCCCAGTAACAAGGCGTTACTGTCGTGGCGAAGAGTAGAGGTTTAACGATGTGTCATGGGTCGATTTACGCCATTCTCGATTGCAGCCAACTGCGTGAGAATTGATGGTCTTTTCAATCAAACTGGCACTGCATTCGAGTAACTCGCTGATCTCTTGGTTTTTCATCCCCATTAAATATTTCAGCTTGAGCGCAGTTCGATTGGCGTGGGTAGCGAACGCTGAAGTTGTCCAGTGCTTTGTCCATGATGATCAACTGCTCGAAACTTTTCCTGCTGTTCACTCGGTAGCTGTGTCACTTGCTGGCGTTTTTGCGCCTGCAGTGAACGTGCATTGTCGATCAAAATTTGGCGCATCACTTTGGCTGCCATGAGGGAAAAAGTCGCGCTTGCCGCTGATTTCACTCATGTCGCTGGTGGAAAGCTTTAGGTACGCATCGTGGATCAAAGCGGTGGTGCTGTTGA
>NZ_NPKW01000514.1:0-361 GCF_002265885.1 Vibrio sp. 03_296 | reverse complement strand
ATCACTGTTAAATCAATGTAAATAATGGGTGATTATATACCCGTTAACTTGTTGCAATAAACAACAAGTTATCAGCTACAGGGGCTGAATCACATCTGTTATTTACATTTGTAGCCAGATAACTGACGAAAAAGAGACCAAACGGAAAAAAAACTAAAAAAAACACTAGACGCCATAGTGTGAACTACGTATTATTCCACTCCGCCGATAGGGCATGCGCCCGTAGCTCAGCTGGATAGAGCGTTGGCCTCCGGAGCCAAAGGTCGAAGGTTCGAATCCTTTCGGGCGCGCCATTTGGATGCCTGGAGGATATAGTCGGTGAAAAACAATGGTGGCTATAAGCTACAGTTGGTAGAGTCCC
>NZ_NPKW01000513.1:0-612 GCF_002265885.1 Vibrio sp. 03_296 | reverse complement strand
CGCCGTGGGAGCAGTGGCTCACTGGCCAGTTTGAACAGTTGAGTTCAAATGGGCGGTGATGGCATCACTCATCAGCCCGTTTGGCCGCCATTACCCACAAGCGCAACAGCGCGTTTTGCGCAGCAGCAACAAGCCGTTGAGCATGTTCATCATGTCGTAACGGGTCATCGTAAGCGCCCGTTGTTGTTAACCGCTGACCGAGGCCGAGGCAAGAGCAGTGCGCTTGGTATTGCCAGCGGCCAACTGATGAAACACGAAAATGCGTATTTGCTCAACGCACCCACGCCCGCTGCAGTCGAACCGGTTTTCCACCATGCACAGAGCCAATTGGATGGCGTAGTGTGGCAACAGAGCAAAAGCAAGCTAGAGAGTGAGAATGCGGTTCTGGAATTTGTCGCCCCCGATGATTTGCTACAGCGCCTACCGAAATGCGATCTCTTGTTGATTGATGAAGTCGGCGGCCATTCCATTGCCGATGCTAAAACGAATGATGGAGCACTATCACCGCGTGGTGTTGTCATCGACCATTCATGGCTACGAAGGATGTGGCCGAGGTTTTACGGCCAAGTTTTACCTTGGTTGCAGAGTCAGCGACCAGGCATGAAACATCTT
>NZ_NPKW01000512.1:0-665 GCF_002265885.1 Vibrio sp. 03_296 | reverse complement strand
AAAGAGCAAATGGGCATTACGCCGCATCAATACCTGCTCGGTARCGGCATCGATATGGCCAAAGATCGTGATTGAAAAAGGCACATTAAGCTTGGGGCAAATTGCCGAGCTGACCGGTTTTTCCGGCCAAAAGTACCTTTACCCACTCCTTTACTCGCTTACAGGGCGTTTCACCTTCGCAATACAAAAAGCAATTTGGCGTTAAATAAGTTGCTTTTTACGAACACAATATTTTGCTTAAATTCGTGTGATCATGTAGTTGTTTTGTTAAAAAAGCGAGTTTTTAGCAAAAAGCTCGGAGTTTTTGACAAGTAATCCTCTCAGGCTCAAAATACACTGCCAGCCATTGTGTAGCCCCGAAGCGGTTTTCGGGGATGAGATTGAGGAAAACGCATGTTTACAGCAACAGATGTGTTAAAGCCGGAGTTTGTCGCGCAGCCGCTCGATAAGCTATGGGCATTGATCTCCCCATTGTATATGGTGGACGAATCTCAATGGCTGGAGCAGCTCCTGCCACTGGCAACCCCTTCAGCGGAAGAAAAACGACACGATCGCCAGCCGAACGACTCAGCTAATTGAAGCGATTCGCGCCGACAAGAAGTCGATTCAACTGATCGATGCACTGTTGTTGGAATACAGCCTAGACACGCATGAAGGCATTTTGC
>NZ_NPKW01000511.1:0-512 GCF_002265885.1 Vibrio sp. 03_296 | reverse complement strand
CTACCATCCGACCTCTGAGCTGCAGTTGCTGCACTATTATGTGGTGACCCAATGGCAAGGCGAGATCCAAAGCCACGAAGCGGACACTGTCTTTTGGAGCAAAGTGACTGACTTCGCCCCAGCGACCGAGGTGGATAAGATCGCACTTAAAGAGCTGCTTCGCTTACAAGCAGAGGGGTTGTTCTAGCTCGCATTGGTGCTCCGCGCACCGTGTGAGCATCAAACGACGCAGCATCACACCGTTACATAAACCAGAAAACAGACCAAAGAATCATTTACAAGTAAATATTAAAAACAGTGACACTTTCAAGCGAGAAAACAATCCTGAGGTTCTTACAATGGTTCTCATACACCATTAGGAGAACATCAGCATGAAATACTCATCTATCGCACTACTACTGCTTAGCTCTGTTGCCGCATCCACCAGCTATGCTGGCGATTTTAGCCTCACTAGCCATGACATTATGGAAGGGCAACGCATGGCGAAAACCTTTGAATTTACAGGATTTGGT
>NZ_NPKW01000510.1:0-1244 GCF_002265885.1 Vibrio sp. 03_296 | reverse complement strand
GTCAACAACATTGGTACTATTTGGCTACCTCCTTTGTCTCTATTTTGAATCATCGCGCTCGTCTTCAAACTCTATATCGATCAAGTGCGACTCACCCGTTTTACGCAACAGCAATCCCTCGATATGCAAGAAGCGAAGCGCGCCGCCGAAGCGAGTGCCGAAACCAAGTCCAAATTTCTCGCCAACATTTCTCACGAAGTACGCACGCCACTGAATGCCATCATCGGCTTAAGCGACACCGACCATTATCTCAATGCCAGCGAACAAATTCGCGAGTACATCGATCTGATCCATCGCTCCGGTAAACATCTGCTTGCTTTGATGAACGACATTTTGGACATCAGCAAAATCGACTCTGGCAAGCTGACATTGGAACAAGTGGAATTCTCACTGAAAGACATTGTTGATGACACTCGTCGTATTGTTTCACCGAGCGAACCCACGGCCCCCGGGGGTAGAGAGTTTTATCATCACACCTCAAGATTGCGACATGATTTTCTACGGCGATCCACTGCGCCTGTTCCAAATCATCAGCAATCTCTGTTCAAACGCGATCAAGTTCACTCATGAGACAGATCAAGTGGCGTTCACCGTGCAAAATCGTGGCCCTAACTCGGTGCTGCAAATCTGCGTATCTGACACTGGTATTGGCATTTCAGAAGCGCAGTTGCAAAAGGTGTTTGACGAGTTTGTTCAAGCCGACGATTCAACCACACGAAAATACGGCGCACAGGACTCGGGTTGGCGATTTGCCAAAAACTGACATCTCATGACAAGGCACGTTACGCATAGAAAGCGAACTTAATCGGGGCACCCAGGTGACCTTATCATTAACACTGCCCCTTTTGCATGCATCGCACTTTGAGCCTAAACCACCATGTCCGAGTGATATTTTGGTCCATAATGATGGCAGTGCAGTAGTTCACATCGCACTATCCAACACGATGTGAACCGATTGGCTTTATTGGCGGAGCATACCCACGCCTTATTTTGTGTATTACCATCACAATCAACGCCTTATCCGCGAACATTCTTCCTATCTTATACGAGGAACTGGGGGGCGAAAACTGCTGGTGATCACCGATATCGAACAACAAGCAGAATCTCGAAAGCAGTGCAAAAGTGGAGTACCTGAGCAAGCCGTATGATTTCTTATCGAATGTATGAACTGCTCCTTGGCAAACCGACCCCATCGTTAGCCACCATCACCATGCCTCACAAAACCTACTTGGATTTGCAGGTCT
>NZ_NPKW01000051.1:0-1190 GCF_002265885.1 Vibrio sp. 03_296 | reverse complement strand
GCTTCGGTTTACAACTTAGCCCCGTTACATCTTCCGCGCAGGCCGACTCGACTAGTGAGCTATTACGCTTTCTTTAAATGATGGCTGCTTCTAAGCCAACATCCTAGCTGTCTAAGCCTTCCCACATCGTTTCCCACTTAGCTGTAATTTGGGACCTTAGCTGGCGGTCTGGGTTGTTTCCCTCTCCACGACGGACGTTAGCACCCGCCGTGTGTCTCCCGGATAGTACTTACTGGTATTCGGAGTTTGCAAAGGGTTGGTAAGTCGGGATGACCCCCTAGCCTTAACAGTGCTCTACCCCCAGTAGTATTCGTCCGAGGCGCTACCTAAATAGCTTTCGGGGAGAACCAGCTATCTCCGAGTTTGATTGGCCTTTCACCCCTAGCCACAAGTCATCCGCTAATTTTTCAACATTAGTCGGTTCGGTCCTCCAGTTGATGTTACTCAACCTTCAACCTGCCCATGGCTAGATCACCCGGTTTCGGGTCTATATCCAGAGACTGAACGCCCAGTTAAGACTCGCTTTCGCTACGGCTCCCCTATACGGTTAACCTTGCCACTGAATATAAGTCGCTGACCCATTATACAAAAGGTACGCAGTCACACCACGAAGGTGCTCCTACTGCTTGTACGTACACGGTTTCAGGTTCTATTTCACTCCCCTCACAGGGGTTCTTTTCGCCTTTCCCTCACGGTACTGGTTCACTATCGGTCAGTCAGGAGTATTTAGCCTTGGAGGATGGTCCCCCCATATTCAGACAGGATAWCACGTGTCCCGCCCTACTCGATTTCACTGAACATGCATCGTCAACTACGGGACTATCACCCTGTATCGTCGGACTTTCCAGACCGTTCGTCTAACACATGTAAAGCTTAAGGGCTAATCCAATTTCGCTCGCCGCTACTTTCGGAATCTCGGTTGATTTCTTTTCCTCGGGGTACTTAGATGTTTCAGTTCTCCCGGTTCGCTTCATTGAGCTATGTATTCACTCAATGATACTGGCTTATGCCAGTGGTTCCCATTCGGAAATCGTAGACTCAAGTGGCTGTTACTGCCTCATCTACGCTTATCGCAAGTTACTACGTCCTTCATCGCCTCTGACTGCCAAGGCATCCACCGTGTACGCTTAGTCACTTAACCATACAACCCCAAAGGGTCTTCTAGTCAAACAACCAAAGTTGCTATCTCA
>NZ_NPKW01000509.1:0-581 GCF_002265885.1 Vibrio sp. 03_296 | reverse complement strand
GACAAAATGCGCGCAAGTTAATGTGTCACTTTCATTAAAAAWTGAAATAAAATTGAAAAATATGAACGCAACATTCGTATGATTAAACGTAAAATCCACATATAAAGTAAGCATAATTTCAACAATTCTGGAATCTATGATTACTGAATTTACATTTTAACAAAGGTAACAAGGTGTTACTTTACACAGCGCTGGTCAGACTGATTCGAAGCGTCCAATCCCTTGAAAGCTTCTTGACAGGAACAAAATGGATTTTTTGGCGACCATCTCCAAAATGAATAGACACACCAAATATGGTGCCCTTTTTGCCCACGTAACAGCCTATACGGTGGTCTTCTTTTGTTTGTACCTCAATATTCACGTCTTACAAAAACGCCTTACATTAGAGGCGAAGAGCAACCAAATCCATTACGACTTAGTTTGATCCACTTTCTGACACTTAATGTGCACTAACTGCTCTTGCTCTTCTTTAATGTGCTTCACGAGTTTAGCGTCACGCTCTTCAATCGCTTTTGCATTCTCTTGGTTAATGCTGACGATCGCTTCTTTTTTCATGGCACTCATATCGTATTTCAGTTCTT
>NZ_NPKW01000508.1:0-1230 GCF_002265885.1 Vibrio sp. 03_296 | reverse complement strand
CGCGGCTGAAACCAGCAGCAATACAACAAAAAAGGGCTTGGTGATCCAAGGCCAGCTAAACAGATTAAACAGCAAATTAAACGCTGCGACGAAAAAACAGCGGGATAGAAATAACAAAGCCGGATCTTAACGCTGTCTAAGCCACTTAAGATCGAATGCAACGTGGCGTAAATCGGGATGTTAACCAAAAACGCAAAGTAGCTCGCCAACATCAATGTGATGCCAACGTACGAGAAATGGGTATTTTTAAATTCGCTGCATAACAACTAAACTCAAGTGTGAAACAAAACCAGCGCAGAGCATTTACAGCCCTGCGAATGTGACTGCTAAGGCAGCAATCGATTTGAGATAAATTTTTGCGATTCCATTTGCTCATAAAAATCACGGCCGAGACGTGAATTGCAACGGCCACTAAGGTTAGGTTGGCAAGCACTTCGTGCACTTCCTCTAACCACTCTTCTCCCCAGAAAAGATCGCTCTCGGTCAACCAACCACTGCCAGCAGTTGCGATAATCAAACCCACAATAGCAATCATCACTGCGCCTGCGGGGTTATGACCAAGGTGCTTATCTTGTCTGTCGCTCACCACTTCTTTTAAATGCGTCAGCGCGGCTGAAACCGAAGGCAGAAAGCGAGTTAAACGTGCTGGTGACTCCACCACTAACCCCCAAGCAAAGCGAAGGCTCAAACTCAGCAGGATCAAATACCCCGCCCAGTGATGCCACTCGCTGCCCTCTTCCAAGACAAAAAAGTTCAGGCAAAAAACGCACATGCCACAGTCCAATGGGTTGCTCGCACAACCCAATCCCATTTAAAGGTGTTAGTCATCCAACTCTTCCTTCACTTTGCGCATGTCGGTGGGATCAAATATGATTCGACGCGTTGTCTCTTGGTGTGACCATACAACTTCATAGCAACCGGTTTTGGTCTTTTCGAACACTTTGATTTGTACCCCATCGCTTCCACTTGAGATTTGGCTTGCTCAAAGTTAATCCATTGCGATTCTGGTGCATTCGTGCACTGCGGATCGGCCAATGCACTGGTTGCGCTGCCCAATGAAATCAATGCGGTGGTGGTCAAGAGAAGTGTTTTTTTCAYGATTGCGTCCTTGTGTGTGCTTTAACAAGGCGAATCATATCGAGCGAAACTTAAGATTGGCTTAAGAAATAAAATGAATGAATAACGAAGGCGAGATGACAAAGAGAATCACGCCAGCAAACGCTTGATATG
>NZ_NPKW01000507.1:0-454 GCF_002265885.1 Vibrio sp. 03_296 | reverse complement strand
ACTGCGCCTAACCATTCCACGCGCCACGTATACTCAAACGCACATGGATTTCATCATCGAAGCGTTTGGTAAAGTCAAAGCCAATGCGGCAAACGTCAAAGGGCTCGAGTTCACCTATGAGCCGCAAGTCCTTCGTCACTTTACCGCGCGACTGAAGGAAATCGACGCATAACACTCGCCAAAACGCAGCCCTACAGTGGCTGCGTTTTTTGCAAAAAAGATAACGATAGATTAAACAATAACGTGAAACTCAAGGATTATTATCATGTCAAAGCAACCCTCGTTAATTGGGGGAGCGTGCATTATTGCCAGCGTCTGTGTCGGCGCAGGAATGCTCGGCCTCCCCAGCGCAGGGGCTGGCGCGTGGACGCTCTGGTCTCTATTGGCTCTCACTCTTACCATGGTCGTCATGACTCTATCTGGTTGGCTGCTGCTCGAAGCTTTTAAACACTAC
>NZ_NPKW01000506.1:0-799 GCF_002265885.1 Vibrio sp. 03_296 | reverse complement strand
CGATGGTCGCAAAGACCAACAACGCCGAGGCTTTATTGGGGTGCTCAATGACGGTGTTATAGGTGATCTCGGCAATAAAGCATAGGTGCCTTCTGAACCAATCATCAAGTGTTCAATGACTTCAATCGGATCTTGGTAATCCACCAGGGCATTAAGAGCGTAACCTGTGGTGTTTTTAAGACGATACTTGTGCTTAATTTTATCTGATAGTTCTTTATTATCAGCCACTTGTTGGCAAAGCGCTTCGATGCCGGAAATGAGCGAAGCGTGGCTTTGCTTAAAGGCGGTCGATGCTGGCTTCATCTGCGGTGTTCAGTATGGTGCCGTCACTAAAAACGATCTTCATACTATCTACGGTGCGGTAGGAATTTTGTGCGGTGCCGCAGCACATGCCACTGGCATTATTGGCGGCTATGCCGCCGATTTTGCAGGTATATCGAAGCGGGATCGGGCCAATTTGCGCTGAAAAGGGGCCAAATATCGGTTGGCATCCGCGACCGATCACGCCAGGTTGAAGAATGATCTTATTGCCATCGTCGACAATTTCATGGCCTCGCCAATCGTCGGTTACGGGTGATGAGCACAGAGTCAGAGACCGCTTGCCCAGACAAGCTGGTGCCCGCTGCGCGAAACGTGCAGGGAACATGGAGCTCTCGGCAACTTTGAATGGCAAAAATGACTTCTTGCAAATCCTTGAGTCGTAAGACGATCTTTGGCACTAAACGATAAAACTGGCGTCGGTACCGTAGGCTAAGCGTTTGGCTGTTCTTGGGTAATGATGCGCGCTTGCTCAATGCGG
>NZ_NPKW01000505.1:0-750 GCF_002265885.1 Vibrio sp. 03_296 | reverse complement strand
TCCACGATACAATAGAATAGTCATTATAGACCCAAATTTTGGGTAAACGGCGCGTAYTATGGTGATAGAAAATAAGGCTGTCAATGGTGTTTTTGTTAATAAAACGTTTGTCATTTTATCTTTTTTGGTTTTTTGTTTAGTAAAAACAAATGGATATAATTTTCAATAAATTAAAAATAAAGAGATGGTATTAAGTTTGTTTTATTCGTCTTATTTTTATTGAATTATCTGACATTAATACGTTTTGTTTGTGAGCATGGGTGAGCAGTCGCTCACCCACTTTCGATCTAGGCTGTGACGGCAGTGCAGAAACTGACATCCGCATGCTGGGTCTGCGGATCATAGGAATGATACAACTCAAAGCAAGGACGCTCATCCGACTCCAAGCCACGCTCGACAAGCCGTGCCATCAACTCGTCCCACGCGGTGGCATATTGCGCGTTATCGGTAATAGTTTTACGGATGAACGCATACTCGCCGCCAGGAAAGTCTTTGATTTCGATCTCGCCATTTCCTCCTGCCTTTCACAGTTGAGTCAAGCAGATGTCCGTTCGACATTTGCCCGCAGGGGTAATCTCAGGGTTATCATGATMAATGAAAATACAGGTGTTGCCCGCCAAACCACGCGGTCCTGCCCATTGATATAACTTTTGTGTGGCTGGTTCGTAGTTTTTGCCGTACTCACCAGTGACACGAATATAGGCAATTTTACTGGCTGGGAATGTTTGAATATCCATTGTGCTACTCCAT
>NZ_NPKW01000504.1:0-841 GCF_002265885.1 Vibrio sp. 03_296 | reverse complement strand
TTGGATTTAAGCGGCTTAAAGCGCAGCTAGAATCGTTTCAGCGTTACTCACTTCAAATGATTTTGGCGCTTCCACATTCAGGGTTGTTACCACGCCGTTGTCGATAATCATCGCGTAGCGTTGAGAGCGAAGGCCCCCAAACCCAGCGGTATCCATTTCCAAGCCGAGCGCTTTGGTAAAGCTCGCGTCGCCATCCGCCAGCATCAGAATTTCTTCCGCGTTTTGTGCATCACCCCAGGCTTTCATCACAAACGCATCGTTGACAGAAACGCAGGCAATCAGATCGACCCCTTTCGCCTTAAGTTGATCAGCCAGTACGATATAACCTGGTAAATGTGCTTCTGAACAGGTTGGGGTGAACGCCCCAGGTACGGCGAAAAGCACGACTTTTTTGCCAGCAAACAGCTCTAAAACAGGGTGATGAACCATTCCCTCTTTGGTCAGTTGGCTCAGTGTAGCGTTAGGTAAAGTTTGGCCTTGAGCGATCATGTTATTGTCCTTATTTGACGAATTGAGTTCTCAAGCAGTGTAGTACGAAATCAATCAGTTAAATACGGATGAAAAGCGGGGTTAATCGAGATAGTGCTCTTCACCTAGTTGAGCGCGTTTGGGGAGGGTCGATATCGGTAGAGACAAAAATCCGGGCGAGCCCGGATTTTTTAAGCCATTGACTATCGATTAGCGAAGGATCATTTGCTCGCGACCAGGGCCAACAGAGACCATACTCACTGGAACGCCCATCAGTTCTTCAATACGCAATACATATTGCTGAGCGGCTTTAGGCAGATCTTCAAAACGACGGCAGGCAGTGATGTCTTCGCTCCAGCTTGGCATTTTCTCG
>NZ_NPKW01000503.1:0-1096 GCF_002265885.1 Vibrio sp. 03_296 | reverse complement strand
TTTGCTGTGATTTCTGCAGCCATGATTGCGTTGGTGTTCTTCATGTTCTCAAACATGGCTGTTGGACCAAAACATCGTTTACGCCATTGGCGGCGCAGCCATTCTCTACTTTATCTCTTTGATGTTTAAAGTGAGCAAGTCAGAGTCGTTAAAGATGGGCACCATCTTAATCGTGACATTCCTGACCACATGTTTCTTCGTCTACTACGGTCAGATGATGACGTCGATGAATATGGTGGCGATCAACACGCTAAAAGGCGACCTCTTTGGCTTCATTCCACTTGAGCCAGAAGCGGGCCATGGGCGATGAACCCATTGTGGTGTATGGTGGGGTGGTCCTATCGTGGGCAGGTTTCTTTGCAAATGCTAGAGAAGCGCGATATCTTCCTCTCAAACCGCAAACAAAAGATCGCTTTGGCATTTGTTTTAACCGCCATTGCCTTTGGTATTCTGACCTTCGCCGTCATCAATATCAGTGAAGATGTGATCATCCTGCCAGAGATTTTCCTCGCGATTCACTTCTTCCAAGCGATTGCTGAAGTGATCGTGGGCTCAATGGTGGTTGCGTTTATCCTGATCGGTTGCACCAAAACACATTGAGAACTTCTCTGTTAGCGTTGTTCTCTGTGGCCGAGCACTTCGCGGCTCAGTGGCATCGTTGGCGCGGTATTCTCTACTTCTATCGCCCTAGAGAAAGGCCAAGCCATCACGCAAGAGATCGTGCAAACGGTCTACGGTGATTACTTCCAATTGCTCACCGTATTGGCGGTTGTCATGGTGGGTGTGGCGCTGGCTGCCTCTTGGATTATTCGTAAGATGCTTGATGCAGCAAAAGAGAGCGAACAGCCTGAAGTGCTAGCAGAAGCTGAAGTGCAAGGTTAATCACTGACGCATTCTAAACGAATCAACCCGCGTTTTGCGGCTTTTGATCGTACGATGCCGTTTCGTTCGTTCTTCGTGTTTGAGTCGTTTATCTCGCGAGGCCTTGCAGCACTCCTTGGGTCGATCGCATGGCGATATTTATTGAGATAATCGATGTCATTCAGATAGGCCAAGTGATGACCTTGTGCGATATTTTCTGCGAACTGTGCATTCC
>NZ_NPKW01000502.1:0-420 GCF_002265885.1 Vibrio sp. 03_296 | reverse complement strand
CGCCATAGTCATCTCTTCGTTATATCATCATCTGTGCTCTATTCCTGGTGCAAACCGGGAGTGATGGATGTAGAAGGAGTTAGATTATTTTTTCAGAAGGTAGTCTCTTATAAGGGAAATGGTCTTAAGCGTGTACTCAACATGCTAAGTTTTGGCTTGGGTTTGTTTAGTCGAACATTTCGAGAATTTAGCAAAAGCAACAAACCAGACGTTATCATTGCCTCAACGGCCCACCCTTTTCATTTGCTTGCTGCTAAATATTACGCAAAAAATATGGGCTAAGCTAATTTTAGAAGTACGTGATATTTGGCCACTAAGTCTTCAAGAATTAGTCGGTATTTCAAAGCGTCATCCATTAAGCATAATAATCAACATTTTCAAAAATATGGTTATAAACACTGTGATCATTGTGTTTCGTTG
>NZ_NPKW01000501.1:0-857 GCF_002265885.1 Vibrio sp. 03_296 | reverse complement strand
CGTTACTATCAATAAGATAAAAACCATAAATTCACATCGTTGCACCTACAACTAATTGTTTACATTCCGTCCATATTCTACCTAAAATAAACACCGGAGCTATTAAAGCTCCGACATCGATGTTGAAACGTATATATACAAAGGATAATCATGAAAAAAATCGCATTAGCAGCGTTGATTGCACTAGGTGTGTCTTCTACTGCATTTGCTGCGGGTGAAGCTGCAACAGCAACTACAGCAACTAGTACAACTGCTTCTACAGGCGCAGCAGCAGGTGCTGGCGCAGGTGCAGCGGGCGCGGGTGCAGCAACAACTGCAGCAGTAGCGGCAGGTGCAGCAGTAGCGGCAACAGCGGTTGTTGTTTCTTCAAACAACACTACTGGCACTACTGGCACTACTGGTACTAACTAAGTTTTAGTGCTTTAGTATCTAAGCCAACACTTGAAAGAGTGTTGGTTTTTTTGTTTTAGGGAAAGTGAACGTAAGTTGCTGGGATTATTGTGATCAACGTTAGTGATGGCGGGTGCTGACGGATGGATCCCCACGTTCGTAAGGATGACGGAGTGAGAGAATTGATCGCACCACCAGCTGTCATTCCCGTGCATACGGGAATCCATTCATTCACACGCGCCAGAAGCCGAGTATTGGCAACGCACTCACAATAACAGACAAAAACTAAAGCGAAACCAACAGCAACACWGGCAATGAAACGATATAACCAAGCCACAGCRCTCGCTATACAATGGATCCCCGCGTTCGCGAGGATGACGGGGTGAGAGAATTGATCGGCACCACCCACCTGTCATTCCCGTGCATACGGGAATCCATTCATCCACAAGCGCCGGATGCCACGTTTG
>NZ_NPKW01000500.1:0-856 GCF_002265885.1 Vibrio sp. 03_296 | reverse complement strand
ATACTTCCCCTTCCGCAATAATGTTAACGGCATCGCTCATGAGCTTCAGGATCTTCATGGATCCTAGCTCTGTCATCATTGAAAAGAGCGCGTGTAAGATGAAGTCACCAACCAAACGCTGGCAGCGTTGCCAAATGCAGCGTTAGCGGTGGCTTTGCCACGACGCATATCCGACTCATCCACCACATCATCGTGCAGCAAGGTTGCGGTATGAATAAACTCGATGAAAGCGGCTGCTGTTGTGTGAGCATTACCCTGATAGCCTAACGCTCGCGCTGAAAGCACGGCCAAAAGAGGGCGAAGACGTTGCCACCACCACTGATGATATAAAAACCAAGTTGATTGATTAAAGAGACATCAGAATTGAGTTTGGGCTGATTGAATTGTTTCATTCACTTTTGCCATGTCATCGGCAGTAAGCGCTTGGATAGTTTTAAAATCCATCGTATATCCGGCTGAAGTTAGACCCTGCAAGGCTTAATCGATTTGTATAATTGTCGAATAATACACTAAAAACATTGATTAATACATTACTAAAGGGCATGATTGCCGCACTTTTATTTGGCGATTAGTCTTTCGTCCAATTTTTCAAAATATGGCTTGTCATAGGGAGCTCCTTTCTGTAGAATCTGCGCCCTATTGATGATTAGTTTAGCGCACACCCTTATTGCACAAAATATAGGCATAGGCTGTGCGGAAAGAGCGGAGTAAATATGTACGCTGTTTTTCCAATCTGGGTGGTAAACAACAACCGTGTAAGCGAAGGTCAAACTCTTCGTTTAGAGAAATTAGACGTTGAAACTGGTGCAACTGTTGAATTTGATAAAGTTCTTCTTGTTGCTAACGGCGAAGACTA
>NZ_NPKW01000050.1:0-13192 GCF_002265885.1 Vibrio sp. 03_296 | reverse complement strand
GAATTGGTGCACTAGGAATAGTGAATTCTGGTGAGACAGGTCGTATAAGGGAAGTAATTGCAACTAAGTTTGGTAGATTGCCGTTGAGCTAGAACGCCAAATCCTGCAATGAAAGTTACCAACAGTGATGAAAACAAACTGTCCCCACAAAGCGGACAACATTAGATTCTCAGATTAATGTTGTGCCACCAATCATGGTGATATGGAGTATGCATGAGCCGTATACGAGGCCCGTACGTACGGTTCTGTGAGAGGGGTGAGGCGGTAACGCCTCACCCTACTCAATTTTGCCGCACGATTCTCAGACCATGCTTAGTTTTCGCTTCTAAAATGGGATGGTTCGCCCACTAGATTGTGGTAAAGTCCGCGCCTGCGTTTTAGCGCAGTGTGACTGTTTTTACTGACTCTTCAACCCAAAGCACAAGGTTAAGCCAATGCCATTTTCTACTCTCTCATTGAGTTCTGAGCTGATCCACGCCCTGCCAAAAGACTTCAAGAAACCGACCGACATTCAAGTGTTGGCCATTCCTGAGCTGTTGGCTGGTCAAGATCTATTGGCTTTGGCAAATACAGGCAGCGGCAAAACACTGGCTTATGGACTGCCTTTGTTGGAAAAACTAAGGGTACATCCAGAGCAAAAAGCGCTGATTTTGGTACCAACACGCGAGCTAGCAACGCAAGTGAGCGAGGCGATTAACCAAGTTGGTCAAGCGCTTGGCCTTAACGCAGTGTGTTTGTGTGGTGGTGTGGACAAAGAGCAGCAGCTGCAAGCGCTTGCGACAAATCCTCATCTTCTTGTTGCTACAACCGGCCGTTTGGTTGATCTGGCAAACAACGGTTTAGACCTAAGCAATATCCATTATCTGGTGTTGGATGAGGCGGATCGTCTGTTGGATATGGGCTTTTGGCCTGACGTACAAAACATCTCTGCGCTGATTTCAAACCAGCGTCAAACGGCGATGTTCTCGGCTACGTTTTCTGATGAGTTGAAGGGCAAAGCGAAGCTGCTTATGCAGGCACCAAAGCAAGTTGCAGCGCATCAAGAAAATAGCACCAACCAAGATATTGCTGAAACGCTGTACCTCGTCAACAAAGGCAGTAAAACCAAGGCATTGATTGAACTGATTCAAAAAAACGCGTGGACTCAGGCGTTAGTCTTTATTGGCGCGAAAGAGAACGCAGATGGTTTGGCGAAGAAGCTGAATAAAGCGGGCATCTCAACCAATGCACTGCACGGTGACAAGAGCCAAACAGAGCGAGAAGAAGCGCTGGCGCAGTTTAAATCTGGGCAAACTCAGGTGCTGATTGCGACGGATTTATTAGCGCGCGGCATTCACATTGAACAACTGCCCGTGGTGATCAACTTTGAACTGCCGATGCATGCGGAGACCTACGTTCACCGCGTAGGGCGCACCGCCCGCGCTGGCGAGCAAGGCGTGGCGTTGTCATTGGTCTGTCACGGTGAAATGGATGCGCTCAGCGCGATTCGCTACCTCACTCAACGTGAGTTGCCTGTGCAAGATCTGGAAGGCTTTCCAGTCACAGACAAACCGTCGACAGGCGAGAGCAAACGGGCGCCTCGCGACAAAAAAGCCAATCGCCGCACGCAAAATAAAAAGAGCGTTAAGCAGTTTCAAAGTAAGCCGAAGCGCCCAGCGCCTAAAAGTAAGTAAACAAAAAGCCACGCTGGTAATTGAGTAGCGTGGCTTTATTTTATCGATTGTTTGTATGACTAGCTTAGTGCTTGTTTAATTCGTACCAAGGCCTCATTCTATGTGCCTGCTAAACAATACCAGTGAGATTTCAATACATTTTCTTATGGGGCTCTATTTTTAAAACACTTCGGATAAAGCTAATAGGGGTACGCGAATTGATACGGCATTTAATGAAATATTATGAATCATCCGATCAGTCGTCGTACAGCAATCTTCGATAATTGAAACTTTATATCTTTCTGCTTTCTTTGATATTGCTGTATGCGTAACGCAATTTTGCGTCATCATCCCGCATATAACTAATTCATCAATATCGAATTTTTCCAGCAAAGTTTCTAAATGAGTTTGATGAAAACTATCGGCATGTTGTTTCTGAATGACTTTAGCGTTAGGGCATATAGCCATTATTTCCGGGTGGATATTCGCTCCGTCACTGTCTCTATCAAAGAAAGGTGCAGTTCCTTTAGGGGCCGAAGATATGTGTTGGACAAGAAATACCGGAACATGTTGTTGGTTGGCCTTAGCAATTAATTCTTTGATGTTTATTAGAATCTTATCTGTGTTCCACAAAGGAAATTTACCGTCAGGGAAGTAATCGTTTTGTATATCAATTACAAGTAGTGCCGTTTTATTCATTTTTCATTTCCTCTTGCTTTAACTTTTGGTTCAGAAAAAGTATGAGTAACTTGCTGTACTCTTTATAGAGGCTAAAATGACATAAAAGATGCTAAAAACGACAAAAGCAGAGCCGAGCATGACAAAAATATCCATTGGAATTTGTGAGTATCCGTCAGTATTAAAGTCTGCGGTTTATGGTCTTGAAGAATTGTTTTTACTTGCAAGCAGAGTTTGCCGAGAGCAAGGTATTGATGTTTTATTTGAACCAATCGTTATTCCGCATACTGATCTGATAGAAGACAGTTTTACAGTTGTTATATTACCGCCAGCTTCGATTGATGATTATTACTTATCCCCTAAAGACGAATTTATTGAATGGCTTAGAGCGCAGTATTCTAAAGGTGCAATTCTATCATCTGCTTGCGCGGGGGGATTTATTTTGGCCTCAACTAACTTACTTGGTAAAAGAGAGGTGACAACCCATTGGGCGTTAGCAGAAACATTTGTCAGAATGTTTAAGGATATTCCTCTCAACAGCAATAAGATATTGATCAATCATGGTGACATAGTTACGGCGGGCGGTATGATGTCGTGGTTGGATCTCGGGTTTGAACTGATCTCTAAATATTCATCTCCTTGGGTTGTTCGCCTACTTGGTAAAACACTTGTCATTGACACTTCGCAGAGAGAACAGAGTTATTATCAACAATTCAAACCATCGTTCGCTCATGGTGATTTGGTGATTGTTTCGGTTCAACAAACAATGCATCAAAGTTATACAGAACCGGTATCAATACGTCAGTTAGCTAAGCAAGTAAACCTTACTGAACGTACTATGCAAAGACGATTCCTAAAGGCCACAGGTTACAACCCAAATCAGTATTTGCAACGTCTCAGGATACAAAATGCATGTGACTATCTGGAAAGTACAAAACGTTCATTCGAATGGATAGCAACCCAAGTCGGTTACGAAGATATCAGCGCATGCCGAAAGGTCTTTATCAATATTGTGGGATTAACTCCACGAGAGTTCCGAAAGAGATTTGCCTGATTCAGATTCTGGCTGAATTGAACCTGCCCCCTTGTGAGTTACGGGGGAGCTGGACCTCGGTCCTAAGTCCATATTTTTGACTTATTCTCTAGAACTCTAACTATGCGCCGAAATTTACTAATTTAAAACAGAAGCACTGATAGGTAATTAGGTAGTACTTAAACGGGATTCCCTGAAGTTTCAAAGAGCCTATGCTCAAATTTCTGTTGAGTCATAGGCCACTATTTTAAAGATATAATGCAATATCACTTGTAAAAATTAACTAGCTTATCAATTGCTTGGTCGACATACATATCGACATCGTATAAGCCGATATGGTTAGAGCCTTCAATTCGTACTAACTCTTTTGGCCCGTTCGCTGCTTCGAACATCTGCTCACTCTCATAAGCTGAATCTGCCTCTGTCCCAACAATCAGCAGTAGCGGAGTTGGTGACAGATATTCTGCAATATCAAGAGCTGAAAAATTAACCAACGTTTCGTATGACCACGGTAGGAACTTACTCTCGTATAAACCATTTGCGCCACGATCTGTCATATAGTATTGGTAAAACTCGCGGAACAAACGCGGCGTATCTGGATCGTCAGCTTGGGGAGCATGAGGTAAATAATCAATTTTGCCTGTTGTGAGATATTGCTCTCTGGCCTGATTTGCCAGTGTCAGAAGATCTAACACACCGTCGCGGCCCATAATGTTGTGATAAAAACCTCGGTGATCAAAATAAGCACTAACAGTAGCGAGTGATTTCACTCGGCGATCTGAGGCAACGGCATGAGCAAGATAGCCACCACCTGAACAAACGCCTAAGCCATGAATTTCATCAACATAATCGAGTGTGCTCAGATATGTGATGGCGTTACGACAATCTTCTGCTTTAGTAAATGGGTTTTCATGGAATCGAGGTTCTCCCTCACTTGCACCAAAGCTTGAGTGATCAAAAGTGAGAGCGACAAAGCCTTTATGAGCGAGTTTCTCAGCATAAATTTGAACAGTTTGCTCTTTAACCCCTGCTTGTGGTGCAGCAATGATGATAGCTGAGCATTTACCGCTAATCTGTTCTGGCTGGTGAAGCTCCGCTGCGATGCGGTTACCGTTGCTTGTGAAATAAACGCTTTTCTTAACAATAGTCATAACTCATTCTCTTCATTCGTAGTATCGGTCTAGAGGCAAACTGATTGGTTTACTCAGTACCTCTGAAGTTGTGACTATAATAAGGAGTGCTATTATTTTAATATATATGCACATTCCTAAAACAATGTTAATCAAAAATGAACAATGTATCTTGGAGAGGTATTCGAGCCTTCATACATGTCGCTGAGCTCGGCAGTTTTACTGCGGCCGCAGAGGCACTGGGTGGCTCTAAAGCGAATATTAGTCAGTTAGTCACTGATCTAGAAAATGCACTAGGAGTTCAGTTGCTGTTTCGTACCACACGACAACTGCGATTGACTGAGATCGGCGATGGTTACTATCAACGCTGCAAAGGCGCCATGCAGCAGCTTGATTCAGCAGCAGAGTGGGCTACTGAGTCGAGAAGTGAACTAAAAGGTCGCATTCGCATGAACTCAGTCGGTGGGCCTATTGGTGAAGAGTTGATTGCGCCATTAGTGATGAGCTTCCAAAAGCAATACCCCAACATTACCGTTGAGTTGGATTTTTCGAATCTCCAAGTGGACTTATTAGGAGAGCAGTACGATTTAGTATTAAGGGTCGGGGCTTTACCTGACTCCACTTTAGTGGCTCGCCACCTATGTAACTTGAGCACCCGCTACGTAGCCAGCCCTGACTTTTTAGAACAGCATGGCCCAATAGAGCGTCCTGAAGATTTGGCCGATCTACCTTTAATATACGGAAGTGTCGAACATTGGATATTAAAGAAAGGATTAGAGCAAAGAGTGATTCACACGAACACGAACCAAGGAATGAAAGCAGCGACCGGACGAACCATGCGCCAAGCAGCCCTTGCTGGCTTAGGAGTGACAAGACTGACAGATGTTTATTGTCATGCGGATTTGGCGAGTAATAAGTTAATCGATGTTTTGCCTGATTGGGCAGAGGAGACGCCCCTATCATTGGTTTGCCCCCCGACAAAGTTTCATTTGCAGCGTGTTAAAACGCTAATGGATTGGATAATCGAACGATTCAGCAAAGGGTACTAATGAAACTCTTTTGTGTCCATAGACGTGGCAGCACGATCCTCACTAGCACGTCTTTGCCCCGAAATGATTTTGGCAACCTGATTGCCTTCATAACAATTTCTAATAGTATAAAGCACTTATACAGCCTCTCATTCTGGTTGCCCTTCTTCCTGTGATACATGGCATTCAGAAAGAAACTATATGGTTCCATCGAAGAGTTGCAGTAAGATCTGGACGAATGGACTACAACAACAATCACAGTACTCATCAAGGAAAAATGTGCTGTGGCAGAACGCAGATAGATACATTAGAGGATGGACAATCAATCTGGGCTGAAAAGAATCTAGCCCAGATATTATCTGACAGGCACCAAGTCGAAAAGTCGGTAACTGTCAGATCAGGTCTGAATTAGTACACCTTAGTGGCAACTAAAGCTTCCTAGCTTCACTTGTCAATGTAGCTCCAATCAACCCAGTTAAATTAAGCATACAATCCGCACTATTTATAGTTTCCCTTCTATGAGCGATAGAGATAGTGGTTACGTTCAATCCCTTTATATTCTCCAATATTGACTTTTCGTTACTCATATCAAGGTGACTGGTAGACTCATCTAAACAGAGTATCTTAGGCTGTCGATACAAAGCTCTTGCGAGAAACACTCTTTGAAGTTGGCCTCCAGAAAAGCAACTTCCCATGTCACCAACAAGTGAATGGAATCCCATAGGTAGAGATTCAATTTCTTCGAGAATACAAGCAGCACGACAAGATTCTCGCATTAGCTCGTGATTAACATCGGAATCGAACATCGTAATATTCTCTTCTAGGGTTCCAGACAAAAGAACGTCATCTTGCATCACGACTCCAAAGATACTTCTGTAGTCAGAAGGTGTAAGCTCTTGAATGTCACGGCCATTAATTAAAACTCTTCCGGAAGTCGGCTTAACAAGACCGAGAACAATCTTAAGCAACGTACTCTTCCCACACCCTGAACTTCCTGTTATCACGGTGTTTAAATTTGGCTTAAATTCAAAGTTTAAGTTTCTGAATACCCAGTCATCATTACTTGAAAACTTGAAACTCACATTTTCTAGTGTAATCGTTGGCTCACTTACCAATGATATAGGAGACTTTAGCTCACGGTGTTCCCTTTGTTGTAAAGCGATATCAGACAGTCTGCCTAAATGAAGGTTAAGCATTTTAAACTCGATAAACTTATCTATAAAAGTTCTGATACTCGTAGTAAAAAGTACTTTGTAGGAGATGAAGGCTAAAATCATACCCACACTCAATTGGCCTTCAATGGCTAAGATAGCGCCAAAGTATATGATCAGTATGTGCTCAAAACCGAAAATCAGTTTATTAAACGCTTCTTCAGAGATAGCAAGCTTACTTAATCGAATATCACTATTAATCACTTCCGCATATCGGTTTAACCACAAGTTCTGCATTACACTTTCATGCCCAAAAGTTTTAATTGTTTTTATCGCTCGAACCGACTCCAAGAATGTGGAATTTTCTTTAGCTTCTGAAATGAGTAGCTCTTCAGATATTCTTCGCGTTGGGTAGTAAAACAACATTTGAATGACAAAAGAAATCAAAACAGTCACCAGAACAAGAGTGGCCAGCAAAGGACTGTAAAGATACATCATGGCTAGGACTAAAGCCGCCATGAGTCCATCTATTGTCGACTCCACAAGACCTTCTGTCATCAAGTCTCTTATATACGTCAGAGACTTGAATCTGGAAATTACATCACCTACGCTTCTTTTCTCAAAGTAATCCGTGGGCAACCGGAGCAAATGAAAAAAGATGTTTGCCCCCATTTGGATACTCAGTTGGCTACTAAATTTGACGACTAACCACTGTCTAAAGGAACTCACTAGAACATTGAGGACAGTCAACAATGAAAAACCTATCGCTAGGACAAGTAACAGTGGTTTGTCTTCACTAATTAGCACTTCATCTATTGTCCATTGTAAATAGTACGGAAACAGAACAGACATTAGTTGCATTACTAACGTAAGTCCAATTAGCAGAAAAAGTGTCTTATTTAGTCCAGTAATATTTTCCCACAGCTGGTTAATCTTCATTGTAGTTCTATTTTCAGCGGGCCTAAATTGGGACGTTGGAGTGAACTCTACAGCAATACCCGTGAAAGACTTACTTAAATCATTGATCGATATCTTTCTCTTCCCAACGCCGGGGTCATTTATATGGACAGCATTCTTAGTCACTTTGGTTAGCACAACAAAGTGATCAAAATCCCAATGTAATATGCAGGGTAGTTTCAGATCTTTTACCTCATCTAAAGAGCACTTCAAGGCTCGACTCGACAAGTCTAAATTAGAAGCAAGATCGACAATATCTCTAAGATTCATGCCCTTTGAACTAACCTGCGCTCTCTTTCTCATATTATGGAGGTCAGTATTGTTTCCATGGAAAGACAGAATCATCGCCAAAGACGCTAAACCACATTCTGCAACCTCGGATTGCATTATCAATGGCACTCTTTTTAGATCATAAAAGCTCAGAAGGTCTTTGGGATTGAAGAAGTTCTCACCGCTAGTATTCTCGGCAGTCATTATTGAAAAGCCCCTATTACAGCAAACATCGGTTCAAGCATCCATTCAAAGATACTTCTCCTTTCTAGAATAATGTCTGCGTCAGCAAGCATGCCCACTTTCAAAGGGAACTGTTGCCCAAACGCATTGATGGACTGGCGCTCGAGTTTAGCCTTAACGCGATATACAGGTTCAGTGATGTAAATCGGCGCTCTCTTCTCATCTGGTAAAATTAGGGATTTGTCGATACTCGTAATTGAACCGCTAACCATTCCAAATTTCTGATAAGGAAAAGCTTCAAACCTAACTTTCACTTCATCCCCAATCTTAATAAAACCAGCAGACTTCGTTGGCAAGAAAAGCTCGATATCCAGTCTTGAGCCTTCTGGGATTATTCTTAATAACGGTGACTGAGAATTAACTCTAGAGCCTATCGAAGGCAGGATTGTCGTTATGTACCCAGACTCTGGTGCGGATTTAATGATTGCGGCCTGACTACTGAGGTCATATTGCTTAGCCTGCAGAGCTGAAATTTCACGCATTTTAGCGACGTTCTTTAGCCTTTTGTTGGCTGGCAACAACTGTATACCCGAATCGATTTGTGATAATTGAATCATCAGTTCTGAAATATCTTGCTCTATTTGTTCATGAGTACCCAGCAATTCAAGATAACGCTCCTCTGAACTTAAGAACTCAGAGCTAGATATATGTCCACTACCTAACAAACGTTTATGACGTTTGAGCTGTTCGTCTTTGATTCGTAGCCTTCTTGCTGTTGTATTTTTCACTTTCACAAGTGCATTCAAACTTGATTCTACGTCGGACTTTTGAGCAAGGAAGCTCTCCATTTCCTTATCGTAAATCTCATCAAAAATACCAATCTCTTCTCGCAAAGCTACTATTTGCTGTTCAATTTCTTTATTAAGAGCTTCCGAGAATTCAATACCACTGGTTAACTTTTCACTGTTTACAATTTTGGCAATAGGCCTGCCCTTTTCAACGTAGTCACCTTCGCTAACATACAGCGCATCTAATGTACCAGTCCGGCCAGAGTATACTTTCACAAGCCCTCGATCAGGAATTAGAAACCCTTTGACAGTTTCTTTTCTTGGGACTTGTGCGATTGACAAAAAAAAACCACCTATAAGAAATATCACTATGATCAGCGCAGCAACAGACCAAGTCCGAATAGATTGGTCTACAACGACTACTCCAGTGAGTCGACTTCGGCTTGAATCAAGCGCCTCTTCTCTAAACATCTAAAACCTATTGCTAAATATCATCACTACTGTCAAAAAATGTAGTTTCATGCAAATCCTCGTTATATATAGCGCCACAAGTATTACACTTCATTGTTTTATGGGAGTTGGAGTAACCAAAACCACCGAATAACATTTCAAATATCTTTACGATACCAGACGTAGATTCTTCATCACGTTCGATAGAATGTGCTGTTTTTGATTTACATTGTTCACAAAATAGGTGCATTTAATATTCCAACCCTCTAACCAACTTTGACTCCAACAACGATGACATCACATCACCTCTAGAGCCATGCTTTTCAAATAAACCAAATGCTGTACAAAAGTCTTGATTCATGATCTCTACTTTTGCTGTTAAAACATCAATATGGAAACCCGAGACATCAATTTTTGAATCACGAATGTCGGTAATATTGGACGTAATTTCTTTTATACTTTCCTTGCAAGCTTCCAACTCAGATAGAACGAGCAACGCTTGAAAGTATTGCCTATCACAGAGCTCTAGTTTCGCAGTCGTTAGAAGTGATTTTGCTTTCACATAGCGTGATAAATGAACTAGCGAAAACAACAAGTAGCAGTAACAACCCGAGATATAGTCATCGTTCTGATTTTCATGGTTCTTCACTTGTTCTATAAACTCGATAGCGCCTTGATAGTTGCCCGCTTGACAGCTTTCTTTTATGGAAAAGTAAACCCACCTGAGATCCGAAGATGATAATTCGAGATTTTTCTTGTTGAGAGCAGTATTTCTTTTCAGTTTGATTTCCATCTGAGCAAGAGAATATCCACTATGTAGAATTGGGCTATCAATGGAAACGTATGAGAAAGCTCGAGAATCATTGATTGGCTTTACGATCTCATGCACATAGCCTACAAAACTAAAATATTTCCTGTTGAAAATTCGAGATATATTTGAGGCTACAGACCCGCCTTCATCCTCGACCGTAACCTCAAATATGCTCGCCTCAACATCATTGGAGATCAGTAACTCCCCAAGCTCTTCAAAAAATGAAGAACAACCTACACTCTCGTCCGAATCAATGTGAAAAACTACGTCGTTTGAGCATAAACTCGATAGATGGTTTCGCATCTTAGCGAAGTTACTTTCCCACACCTTGTAATACACATTCACTTTAGAGTTCGTGTAGTGACGGCAAAGGTCATCATAGATCTTGGGGTTTGTTGCGAGTATGACCACTTCATCACTATCGTTAATGACACTCGAAACCGTTTCTTTCATTCTCTGCGAAAACGTATCCGTCATAATACACGTTGAGAACTTAGCCATAAGCAACCTCAAAACACTGAATGGCTTTCATTTGAGTCTCTGGGTCTAGGGTACTTAGCAATGTGGTAAGTGCGTTTAAGTCCGTTGTATATCTATCGAACACTGCATAGATTGCTTTTTCGAAGTACTTCATGTTGTTAATCTTCCCTAGGCATTGAACCAACTTTTGGGCAGAAACATATTGTTCAGAATTGGGATATGCAGACCAATCAATGACTAGATACATCATAAAGAACTCGTCCGATGCGTCTTTACGATGATTATCTAAAGACAACAGGAAGTTTCTCATTAGCTTTTGTTTCTTAATGATCGTTTCATTTTCATATCCATAATGAAGGATTTCTAGCTCACTAAAATATTGCTCTTTACTCTTCAATGGAGTGAGTTGCTCATGAACTACGCCGTGGTAGTAAAATTCATCCTTCTTAAAGATGCGTGGTATGGAGTACCCTTTTTCTTCTTCCTCTCCAACGCTAACGATACAAGGGTAAATCGCATTAATTTCTTCTGGCAAAGAGGCAATCATTTCTTTCAACCTGCAGGGTTCTTTCATGACTTCATCAGCATCAATGGTCACCACCCAGTTATAGTTCACTTTTCCCAAAGCAAAGTTTCTAGCCGCAGCGAAGTCATCACGCCATTCAATTTCGAACACTTTAATCTTTGACGTATCAATATCTTTAACAATGTTAATTGTTCTATCTGTAGAACCAGTGTCAACAATGATAATTTCATCGACATGATGAAGTAGCGACATAACTGCATCTTTTATTCTCGCCTCTTCATTCTTACAAATGATATAAGATGATAATTTAATCATTATCTAAACTCTCTCTAGTATCTAGCCACATACTCCTTACACTTTTAAAAAAGCGCCGACCCATTAGTCAGCGCTTATAAATTGACCAATAAATATTTACTTCAATAGTCAATATCAATCAGTATTGTTCAGTTAAATTAAATGTTAGGTTAACGTTCGGAGCAACGTTTCTCGCGACGACCTGCAGCTTTAGAACCAGCACTGTCTTTGTGCTTATTGTATTCTCTAACAGCATTTGAAAGACCGCGGCTACAACCTCCACCAACAAGCATCATCTCTTCTGACGTTAATAGTTTTGACATTTTAAAATTCCTTATATATTAGTTAGATAGCCTCAAAAGGCCCGAGTATTAAAACCATTATCACTATTTCTATGCAAGTAAAAATTTATAGAAATTACATAGTTTCATTATAATCGTGATCCATATCACAACAACGTTCAATAAGTAATATGAATTATTGATTGCTATTGTTAATATCGGATTAATTATTTTTAAATAGTTAATAACTTAACAGTCAATAATACTCAAAGGAATCATGAAAAAGACTAAGATAAATTTAACTCTCGCTTCTATTATCATCGTAATTTTAATTATGCTTAGCCAAAGAAATACGAAGCCAAATTTTAATTTCCCAGATTGTGAAGAAAAAATAAGCGTTAATTCCAATATTACCTTTTATATTGATAATAAGGTTGATAACAAGGAGGAGTTAAAAGGAAAATTGCAAGAAGCGGTAAACATGTCAAATACGATATTGTCTAACTCATGTATCCCTATAACTCGAGTATTCAAGGAGAGCCATTCTGTATCAATATCTCATGACAGTATGTCTATCTCCTCTGTGCATTCAGACCTAAAACAAGCAGTCGGTTCTTCGAAGATAAACTCGTTTTTAAACGATCCAAAAGAGCAGTACGTTTTGGTTTTAAGTGATAATCATCCATTGGTCATCAAAGAGGGGGTTAATGGGATGACAATGGTCAATCTGAATGACAGCTTTGTGCTCCTTGCTGAAAGCTTCCCTATTGCTGTGCTAGAACACGAGCTCGGACATTTAGCGTGGGCAATGCATGAACGGCCTAACTCTGAAAGTGGAGACTTTTGGATCATCGAACAGATCTTTGCAAAAAATAGAAGTAAAGTAAAACCTTATTCTGGCGCTTTTCATTGTTCTAATTACGGGACAGTCATGAGTTATTCTGAAAAGGTTGTCCCCGCTTATTCAAGTCCTCTGGTTAGCAACAATGGTGAACCATGCGGTAATGAAGAGTATGCGGACAATGCTAGAGTTATGCGAGAGTATGCGAAAACTTTGCAGTGAGGTGTCCCACCTCTCCATCGTTATAGCAGAGGTTGTTGACCGCTTTCCCAAGTAAATTCACTGTATCAATATATTTTTTGTCCTGTAGTGGTTAAGTGAATTTGGCCACTACATTAGAGGTTTGCTATACCTAAAGTACTCCGTTAAATGCTAATTTAACAATGCATATAACAAATAAGAATAGCTGTCGCGCAGCCGACAGCTTTATTCAGAGTTGAACAAGCCCGAGCCTCTTCTTTATATGTAAATTGTGTCTGATGAGTTTAGCGTCTAGATAAGATGTGACTTTTCTTGAAGCGAACGGTGTCATGATGTGAGGCCTGATAGCTTCACACCTTAAGTTGAACAGTCTGTTAAGCTCGATTCATAGGCGACCCTTCTGTCATGACTGTCTCCATTATCCTTATTCTTTCTGCC
>NZ_NPKW01000005.1:0-1269 GCF_002265885.1 Vibrio sp. 03_296 | reverse complement strand
GAGGGATTTTAAATCCCTTGTGTCTACCAATTTCACCACCAGGGCACACAAAACTTGTTATGGCTTGCACCATGTCGATATCGCTTTCGCCATATCTTAAAATTTGGAGCGACACACGAGGTTCGAACTCGTGACCTCAACCTTGGCAAGGTTGCGCTCTACCAACTGAGCTAGTGTCGCAAATGGAGGCGCGTCCCGGAGTCGAACCGAGGTCCACGGATTTGCAATCCGCTGCATAGCCCCTCTGCCAACGCGCCTTACATCCCCCTTAAGAGGTTGTTCTCTCTTGGGTACGGGATGCATTCTACCCATTCATTAAAACGAGTCAACACTATTTTTTTGTTTTTTAAATCGTTTGAGCACAAAATATGCTAAAAGCCACAAATTGCTCATTTTAAAGGCAGACTTTTCCCACATAGAGTCAAGATTATCTAGAATAATCCTTGTCTTACACAACTTATACTTACGCCTTGATCGCGAACTTCACGCATAAAAAAACGGGCTTGCGCCCGTTCAGACTGCTGACAAAGGTCTAGCTTTCGAGCTAGACCTTTGATCTAATAGGGGTATCGAAATATGGATACTCCGATATGCTTCAAGAACCCACCCCGCAACAATACGAACTGGAAATGGTGACGATGGAACAGTTAGTTCCTAAAGACCATTTAGTGCGCAAAATCGATAATGCTATCGACTTTGAATTCATTCGTGATGAAGTCGCTCATCTTTATTGTAAAGATAATGGGCGTCCACCTGTTGACCCTGTTCGTCTCTTCAAAATCATCTTGCTTGGTTATATCTTTGGTATAAAAAGTGAGCGTCAGCTCGTTAAAGAAATTGAAGTGAATGTCGCTTACCGTTGGTTCTTACGGATGTCATTAACAGAGAAAGTCATCCACGCTTCTACTCTAAGCCAAAACCGCATTCGTCGCTTTAATGGCACGGATGTRTTCGAACGTATTTTTATCAATATCGTAGAGCAAGCCATGACGAAAGGCTTGGTCGCGGGTCAAGAGCTYTTTACGGACAGTACTCATCTCAAAGCGAACGCCAACAAGAATAAACACACCAATAAAGTCACGGCGGTTCGCGCGAGTGCCTATCTTGATATGCTGGATGACGACGTCGCGTTAGACCGAGAAAAAGCGGGTAAGAAGCCTCTTAAGGCTCGTGAATCAGAGTCAAAAACAAAGAATACCAAAACCAGCACCACTGACCCAGAGAGTGGCTTCATGACTCGTGATAATAAGCCACAAGGCTTCTTCTACC
>NZ_NPKW01000499.1:0-1000 GCF_002265885.1 Vibrio sp. 03_296 | reverse complement strand
ACTTCATCACCTTTACCCATGGATGCCATTAGGCTCTTGTTGCTCTTTAACACWGTTTGCTTGTGGACGGTAATCATGAAGTAGAAAATCACACCGAACATACCCAACATGATCAGCATTTCAAACATGCCACCTTGTTGTGCGCCTTCTGCTGCTGCGTGAGCTTGAGAGATAAACATTAAAACATCCTCATTAATTTTTATTAATAATCCAATAAATTGGGTAACGCCACCTCATTTTCAAGCGAGTTCACTCACAAAAACAAGATGGCGTAACACTTTTTTACTATTGCGAATTTATGCCTGTTTACCGAGTGGTGGCACTTCGCGATTACGTCGAGCGTAGAACTCTTCCACAAACTGCTCGAAGCGATCTTCATCAATCGCTTTACGAATGCTTTCCATGACGAACGTTGGTAAATAACGCAGGTTATGGATAAGTGTTTAAGCGAGCACCAAGGATTTCATTACAACGGTCCAAGTGGTGCAGATACGACTTAGAGTAATTTTTGCAAGTGTAACAGTCACAGTGCGGATCGAGAGGGGTGTATCCGTTTATGTGTCGCATTACGGATCTTGATCACACACCAGTCACAAATAGGTGTCCATTACGTGCATTTCGCGTTGGCATTACACAGTCAAACATGTCGATACCGCGACGAACCCCTTCAACCAAGTCTTCTGGTTTGCCCACGCCCCATAGGTAACGTGGTTTATCTTCTGGTAACTGAGGAACAGGTGTTGACTCAAGTACGCGATGCATGTCTTCTTTAGGTTCACCAACCGCCAGACCACCAACCGCGTAGCCATCAAAACCAATCTCTGTTAGCCCTTTAACTGACACATCACGGAGATCTTCATAGACACGACCCTTGAACAATACCAAACAAGTTGTTCGGGTTTCAAGCTTATCGAAATGGTCACGCGAGCGTTGAGCCCAACGCAGAGACATTTTCCATCGATTTTTTCGCTTCAGCGTGAGTCGCAGGGTAAGGCGTACA
>NZ_NPKW01000498.1:0-1141 GCF_002265885.1 Vibrio sp. 03_296 | reverse complement strand
CCCACTGAAACGGTTTACGGCTTAGCCGCAGATGCCACCAATCCAAGACGCTGTGAAAAGATAWTTGCCGCGAAAGGAAGACCTGCCGATCACCTTTGATTGTGCATATTGGCCGCGTGGAGCAACTGACCGATTGGCGATCGACATTCCTGAAGAAGCGTATACTTTGGCACAAGCCTACTGGCCAGGCCCCGATTACCTTGCTGTTGAAAAAGCGCCTCATGTGACGCCTGTGGTTACGGGTGGCTTAGAGACATCGGCATTCGATGCTGCGCATGACGTATTGCGACTCTATTGCAATCTTCCGGAATGGCAGTTGCTGCGCCTTCAGCGAACCCGTACAAAAAACTGAGCCCGACTTCAGCCAAGCACGTCATGAATTCACTCGGTGGCAAAATTGCGGCCGTATTAGATGGAGGGGATTGTGCTCACGGGCTTGAGTCGACGATTGTCGATCTGACTGAAAACCTTTCCGTATTTACGTACCGGCCCAGTGACCGCTGCGCAACTCTCTACCACGTTGGGCGAGGAAGTGAGCTCTCCGGTTAGCCATAATGTTGCAGTACCCGGTAATGTCACTAGCCACTACCAGCCCAATACCCGCGTTCGTTTGGTTCAAGCTAGCGATCTGGCACTGGTTGGGGTACAAGAAGATCGCCTACCTTCACTACACGCCGTTTACTGCGCAAGAGAATATTGAAGCCAGACAGATGCCCTCTTCAGTAGCCGAATACTCGCATGACTTATATCGCACACTCGATGAAGCGGACAAATTGGGGCTGTGAGGAAATTTGGGATAGAAAGACCACCGGTAACCGAAAGCTGGTTTGCCGTTCATGAATCGACTCAATCGAGCACAATCAAAGCTCTGATTAAAGAGAATAACTAGAAACCCAGCTGCTTTGCTGGGTTTCTTTATGTCTATTTCCCCACTTTTTCAGCCGTTGGTTCTGCTTTTTAAGCATTAGGATCATCATGTTCCAAATGCTTTAGGTACATGATGATCTAAATACTTCTTAAGCTGTACACATCCCCATTGCTAATTCACCGCTCGACAACTGAACGGTTTTGTAAAATCCACGCAAGAACCCATCAGCACGCTTGATTCGCGCCATAGACAGGCGTATTAACATCTCTTTAT
>NZ_NPKW01000497.1:0-1184 GCF_002265885.1 Vibrio sp. 03_296 | reverse complement strand
TTCCGTTTTACAAGCTCAGCACGCAATTTGGTGACTTAGACCAGTCGAAAACGTATCTGCTTTACTGCGCTCGCGGTGTGATGAGCCGTTTGCAAGCGCTCTACCTACAAGAGCAAGGCTTTAAAAACGTTAAAGTGTATCGCCCTTAGCCATCTCATGCTGGCGTCAACGTTTCGATGCGAGCATTCGAGTAAGCGTGTCACACTAGGCAAAATGACAAACGCAATCTCAGTAATTGGGGTTGCGTTTTTTATTACGTTTTTGCTCAAAAATTGGGAGTGGTCTAGGAAAAAGCGATGGCCGAGGGGGTAGCGGTTAGAAAGGCAGTGTTCAAAGATAAAAAAACACCGCCTAATAGGCGGTGTAACAAATTTGACAGACAGGTCAAAAATAAATACAGGAAGTATAGGTTTTGTCACAGGGAGTTGGACAAAACACTACGGTAGAAATCTACCTAACTCGAAATACGAGTTTGCAAACACAACATCGCAACAACTAAGCCAATTGATTTACAAAGAAATCAAGCCGTTCAGGCTAGCGTTGCGGGGTGAAATATAGAATTTATCTGGCTGTTCTACAACGGACAAATTATAATGTTTCAGATTAAAAAAACTAATGGTTAGGTAGAGGCCGTATGTCCCGAAGATTGCCCCCACTGAATTCCCTTCGTGTATTCGAAGCCGCCGCCCGACACCTTAGCTTCACTCGAGCTGCAGAAGAACTCTTTGTCACTCAAGCGGCAGTGAGTCATCAGATCAAAGCGCTGGAAGAGTTTCTTTCATTGAAACTGTTTCGCCGTCGCAACCGCTCTTTACTCCTCACTGAAGAGGGGCAAAGTTACTTTTTAGACATCAAAGATATTTTTCTCAGCACTCGCTGAAGCGACCGATAAGGTATTGGAACGTAGTGAAAAGGGCATTGATCCATCAGTTTGCCGCCGAGTTTTGCCATTCAATGGCTGGTACCAAGACTTGCGGATTTCAATGCTAAAGAGCCAGACATTGACGTGCGAATCAAAGCGGTGGATATGGACGAAGGCTCTTTGACGGACGATGTGGATGTGGCGATTTATTACGGTCGTGGCAATTGGCCGGGGTTACGTGCCGATAAATTGTACCAAGAATATTTGATCCCACTTTGTTCACCTTCATTACTTTTGGGTAACAAACCATTAGAATCTTTGC
>NZ_NPKW01000496.1:0-891 GCF_002265885.1 Vibrio sp. 03_296 | reverse complement strand
GACTTCGCGAAAGAAACGACTCAGTTGACCAAGACTCAAATTCTATACGTCAAGCGCAAGTTCATTCTTGCGCAAAGCGAAACAGGCGCCAAACTCAGCGCTAAGTCTACTAGGCTAATCTCTGAGCAGCAGCGGTTAATTTCGGTAAGCAGGAGCCAGGTAGTCTTACCTGGCTCTTTGTTTAATATCCTCGACGCAAGATGTTCTCGRCATAGGTTGACGGTTTTCTCGTTATTGCCGAATGAACGGAATTGAAACAGGAGAGGGATATCGATTAAATGGTTTCACTCAATACCAAACGTGTCTGCGATGGTCGCTCAGAGGCATCTGAGCACAGACAACGGCAAGTCAGGTAGCTGAAACCAAAAAAATCTAAGTTCCGGATTTCGAATTAATAGTGCCAGCGATGATGCCGCTGGAATGCAGATAGCGAATACGCTTCATGTCCAAACTCGTGGTTTGGATGTGGCATTAACTAACGCKCATAGTGCTTATGCCGTTGCAGAAACAGCGGAAGGGGCGTTGGAAGAGGGCAGTGAAATACTGCAGAGATTGCGATCTCTTTCTCTTCAAGCCGCAAACGGGTCGAACTCCGATGATGATCGGCAAAGTTTGCAGTTGGAAGTGGTGGTATTGAAAGATGAAGTGGAAAGAATAGCCAGGACAACCACATTTGCGGGTAAAAATCTGGTTTAATGGAAGTTTATGGTTCAAAAAGTTTTCATCTTGGGGCAAATTCTAATTCCATTTCTTTGCAACTCAAAAACATGCGGACTCACGTTCCTGAGATGGGCGGGTATCATTACCTAGCATCAGAATCAGTGGATGATGATTGGCAAGTTGACAAGGAATCAAGGCAACTTAGCTTTACTTTTCGAGATAGCGAAGGGK
>NZ_NPKW01000495.1:0-610 GCF_002265885.1 Vibrio sp. 03_296 | reverse complement strand
CCATCATCACTTCGTCTTGCTTCTTCAAAAAATCGGAAAGTAATTACCGTGATAGATGACCCCATAGGGTCGGCACTCTTGGAAACGAGGTAACTAAGGTTACCTCAGCTTCTAGCGGATAAAGTACGTCTGTCATAGACCTCTTAATACAGTGACCAATGACGTTGTTGAATGTGAGTGATGAACTGGCGCAGATCTTTTTCCAATGGGTCGATCTTCAGTGACAAATTCAAACTCATCGAGTACCGAGCTGCAGATGGCTTTCAGACGATCGCTCATGTGGTTTTCGTCCAGTTCACCAACGACGGCGGCGAATTTCGATCCCTTGTGTTGCAGCAAGTAGAGACGCGGCCGCCACCTGTTCAGTCAGTTCCAATACTCGCAAACAATCGCGGGCAGCGATAGTCCCCATGCTCACTTTATCTTGGTTGTGACACTCGGTTGAACGCGAGAATACGCTGGCAGGCATGGTGTGCTTGAGCGCTTCTGCGGTCCAAGCAGAAATGCCAATTTGCGCCGTACTTTAAACCATGGTTGATGGGCTTGCGTTCCCCTTCGGCGCCGCTCAAGTTAATGGTAAGCCATTGTTGAACTTATAATCCATCAATTG
>NZ_NPKW01000494.1:0-861 GCF_002265885.1 Vibrio sp. 03_296 | reverse complement strand
TACGATCTTCAGGACAATTTGCTAGAAGTCATCGCGCCAAAGAGCGGAAGACTGGTTGTTTTTCTCTCGGAGCTGTTCCCCCATGAAGTGCTGACCAGCCATATTAATCGCTACAGCATTGCAGGGTGGTTCCGCATCAATGGCGTGCGGGACAATCTATTGGATATCTCCAAATAAGGCATCGGTTACTCTCTTGCACTGTTATGTGATGCCGTATGCAACCTAGCCTATTTGAAATGAAAACCGCCTTTTGGCGGTTTTTTGTCAAACGGTTTTACTGACGAGAGCCGAGAAAGCTACTTACTGTCTTGAATGGACATTTGATAGCAGTCATCTAAGTGGCGCTTTAGCGCACCAAAAACAGTTGGACAAAGTTTGCCATCGTCCACCAAGGCCGTCATCAAGGCTTCAATTTCATGTTGTGGCATTCTTGGACGATAGGGGCGATCTTGGGACAATGCTYGAAAGACGTCGGCGACGGCAATAATTCTCGACGGCAGATCCAGATTGGTGGCCGTTTTGTGGTATGGGTAACCAGAACCATCTAACCTTTCGTGGTGGTTCGGATTGCCCGACTCAGTCAATTTTGAGTTGGGGAAGACTTTATGCAGAGCAAGTTCGGTATCGATGGTATGCCGTTTGATTCTTGTGTACTCCTGATCATTGAGCTTTCCTTGTTTATGAAGAATGTCATCAGGGGTTTTTAACTTGCCGATGTCGTGCACTAAGCCGGCAATAAAAATCATCTCTTGGTCATGCTCGCAGAGCGACATTTTTCCAGCGAGGAAGCGTGAGATTTCGGCGACTTTCTGTGAGTGTTGATAAGTAAATGGGCTTTTGGCATCGACAATTCGAGCGAGA
>NZ_NPKW01000493.1:0-1638 GCF_002265885.1 Vibrio sp. 03_296 | reverse complement strand
GATGAATTCACTTTTATCATATTAATAATATATCATAAATATTTAAGGAATATTTCAACTCTAAAACGAATGATGAAATAAATTCATCATCACGTTAAAGAGAGAGAAAATCCAAGCAATACAGGTAGGGTTAAGATGCTGAAAAAATTGCCGAATAATACGATTGAGGCCACTTTTTCGGGTTCGATATGAAAACGTTCGGCAAAAAGATAGTTCATCACCGCTGCTGGCAACATGGTGAACAGAACCATCATTTTCATTTGCAGCGGGGGGAGAGGAATAAAGAAGTAAATCACCGCAAATGCTATCGCTCCTGTTGCAATGGATTGGAGCGTTGAGTAGAGCCCAACGCTGAGGCCGGACCATTTTAAATGCGTCATTTGCGCCCCTAGAGAAAGGAGCATCACCGGCACTGCGGCTTGCCCTAGCAAAGAGGTGGCTTCAATCAGTGGTGACCAAACGGCTACATGGTTGAGATTAAAAAACACAGCCGCAGACGCGGCAATAAACACAGGCATCTTGACCATTTGTAAGAGTGATCCGCCGCGGCTTAACAACGCGATACCTAAGCTAATATGAATGCAAGATGACATGACAAAAAGCAGTACGGCGCTTGATTGCGCCGCGTCGCCAAATGCGTAGGCAAAGAGAGGAATGGCAAGATTGCCGCTGTTGCCGAAACATATGTGGCGGTGCCCAGGTCTTTAAAAGAAAGCCCGGGTCAGTTTGCAAATGGGGTATCATCAGTATCCCCCGGCAGCAACACTGCAACAAGCGATGCCCATATTAAAGGGAGCTGCTGGGTGTCTAACGGCRTGGTGGTGAGAGATGAAAAGACCAAAGCAGGGAGGAAAACGTCGATATTGATGCGGTTAATCGGCTTAAAGTCAGGTTTCAAATAATGCCCAACCAAAAAGCGACGCCTGCCAAGGCAAAAACGGGGAATAAAATGTTAACAACTTTGATGAGCATGTTGACGTTCCTGAAGAGGATTTGTTTTACGCTATCAGGTGATGTGTTTTCGTCACCTAAACTGGTTGAAAACATGAGCTCATCACTGTGCTATGAGCGTTATTGCCTAGTCAATTCATTGATTATCGCCGCTTCAAGATGTTGTAAATTAGAGTTTGCAAATATATTTTAAATTTGTATTCTCTGGGCAAATGGAACGCTTGTAAAAAAATGTGAATTATTCGACTTCCTCGGCAGGTCGTATTAGCGAGATTGCCATATACTTGAGGTAGTCGAGAAAAGTTTGTGTTGGAAATTGTCTTGAATATGCAGTATGACCCTGAAAAATCAATAAAAGTAGATATTTCAAACTTAACGATTGGTATGTTTGTCACCGCGATTGAAAATAGTGAGCGGTTAATTGGCTAATGCAGGGCGTGTTCAGTCAGAAAAAGCGATTACCCGCTTATTTGAAAGTGGGGTGAAGTTTGTGTGGGTAGACGCAGGCTTATCGGCTAAAAATTGTGTGATTAAACCAGCGCCAAAGGTTGATAACACTGAATCGCAAGTCGTGACAGAATCCCATTCACCAACGCCACGTAAGCAGCCAAAGAGTCGCGCCTCAAATCAAAAGAAAGCCAAAAAGCTGATTGCAGAAGCCAAAGGCCTCGCTCAAAAGCTTCTTAM
>NZ_NPKW01000492.1:0-888 GCF_002265885.1 Vibrio sp. 03_296 | reverse complement strand
KTTAATTCGATTAATTGATATTGTCATCGTTAATAGGCTTCTTTTTCAATTTCGACGGATTATATACCCATGCCTAGTAAAATTGACCATTTAATCTCGATTTCCGCTCGATTACCCTAACCTGTATCGTGACAAGGCTAAGGTGAATCGCTACAATCGCGCCTCGTTTTTAAAGAGGCAGTAATAGACCATGCGTGTAATATTGGGACCGATGGAAGGTGTGCTCGACCACCTGATGCGAGAGATGCTTACCGAAATCAATGACTACGATTTTGTGTCACTGAGTTTGTTCGCGTTGTCAGCCAACCCCTCCCAGATCATGTGTTTTATCGCCTCTGCCCTGAACTGAACAAGGGTCAAAAACAAAAATGGTGTTCCTGTCAAAGTGCAGCTGTTAGGCCAAGATCCCCACTGGATGGCCGAAAATGCTATCCGCGCCGCAGAGCTCGGGGCGCATGGTATCGATCTGAACTTTGGTTGTCCGGCAAAATGGTCAACCAGAGCAAAGGGGGCGCAGCGCTACTGCAACACCCAGAACTGATCTATCAAGTGGTCAAAGCGTGTCGTGATGCAGTGCCTCGCACATTCCAGTTTCTGCCAAAATCGTCTGGGCTGGGAAACCCGGAAGATTGTTTCGAGATTGTACGATGCGGTAGAGCAAGGCAAAGCGGATGAACTAAACCGTCCATGCAACAACCAAAGCTGGCGGGCTAGTAAAGCGAGTGAAATCAAATGGGATTACATTGACCAAATACGCCAACGTTCCACTATTCCTTTGATTGCCAATGGCGAAATCTGGAACTATGCCGATGGTCAAGCCTGCATTGAAATCACTGGCATCGATTCTTTGATGGTGTGCCGTGGCGCATTAAACGTACCTAACTTGGG
>NZ_NPKW01000491.1:0-1117 GCF_002265885.1 Vibrio sp. 03_296 | reverse complement strand
ACATCCACCACTGGTAGTTGATGACGTACTCGCCTTTTTCATTTTGTGTCACAGAACCCGTTAGCAAGGTATCCACACCTAAGTTAGTCCATGCGTCGAAGTTAATTTCCGACTCATTGTAAGGTGTTTGGGGCATCTTGCTGGTAGGAACTGGGCTGAATTTGCCACTGCGTTGAAGATCCGACGCGACAACAGACGAAATATCAACAGGCAGCGCTTCTGTCCTGCCATTAAAAGGAACATCGCAATTGGTCTTGCTGAATCGATACCATCGGTGATGATCAATTCCAAAGCCGCATTGGCTACATTCGTGACGCTGCTTAGCAGCTACTAGTAATCCCATCAAAAGGCGTTTTTCACGTCTTAGTCCTTTATTCGAATCAACGGTTAATTGATATTACGCAGCTCTTGTCTCACTGCATCATCCGCTGGCATTGGGAAGGAACCAACCTGCAAAATAGCGCTCTTAGCCGCATTACAGACTCGGGTATCCCCTTCCAAAATACTCACCGAATTGACGATTGCATCGACACCTGTTGGTATCAATTTAATGTTCACCTTACACGACTTTCCCAACAGATATTCATCCTTAAGAAGGCGTTGCTGAATAAGTTGCGTGTAAATAGCACCATAACGATTTTTTCATCCAAACAATGCTGGCTCCTCGCTGCGCTGTTTGGTTAGATTCAGTTTCAAGCCCAGCAAAAATATCGTTCAGTGCCGCTTCTTGTTCTTTCCGTTCACGCTCAAGACGCTCTAAACGTTCTTTTTCCTTACGTGYCTTTTCTGCAGCCTCTTTAGCGGCTTTTCCTTCGCTATGCGCTCTTGCTCTGCCTTAGCGGCGGCTTCTTTTTCACGGCGAGCTTTTTCTTCTGCTTCTTTTGCCGCTTTCTCCTTCGCAATACGTTCTTGCTCTGCTTTTGCGATAGCCGCTTCTTTCGCTAAACGTTCTTGTTCCGCTTTTTTAATCGCTTCTTCTTTTGTTTTTCGCTCAGCTTCAAGCTTTGCAACACGCTCTTTCTCTTTGCGCGCTTTTCTTCAGCGATTCTCTTTCTTGTTCTTTTGTTACGTACTTCTTCGGCTTCTCGCGCCGCTTTGGCATCACGCGCTTGTTGTG
>NZ_NPKW01000490.1:0-2225 GCF_002265885.1 Vibrio sp. 03_296 | reverse complement strand
CACGGTTATCGTCTGCGCCAAGCCGGGGCGGATGTGATTGAGTCAGAGACTTATCATTCGGCATTAGAAGTGGGCGGGCGAAACCATGAAATTATTGGGGTCATCCGTTTTTTGTTGAGCACAAAGATGAGATACAAGCGCGTTGAAAATCGTAAGTCAGATTCTTTGTACAGCGCTTGGTTAGACGATTCAGAAGGTGAGCGTTTTGATAACAACTACAGAAAGCTGTTTATGCAGCTTGAAGAGAAAATGATGTTGGAAATGCAAAAGGATCGCCATACCAATCTTTCTCGCTCCGAGCGGGGTTGGACACCGCCCCCCAAAGATTACGCTGACGATCTGCAAGAGCTCAACAATGAGGTAAATGATCTCAACYTCAAATAGTGTTATTTGATTTTTGTAAGACCAAGGTTGACTGAAGCCATTGCTATTCAGTGTGTCTTTTCGACGGGCATATTATTGAGCAATGGCTTTTTAACATATCAGATTCCCATCGGCGTCGTATTCTGCGCGAGTACCCATATTTTCTTGATACTCTTCAATTCGGGTAAAGCGGCAATCAAGGGGTTGATATTTCTCCATGATTTCTTTAACGGATTTATGCACAGCAAGGCAGTTCGTGGTGTGTATGTCGTTCCAAATTAAGCGTTTTTCCAAGGGCACGGCAGCGAGCTTTTCTGGTGATAAAACGACTTTTTTGAAGGTGTAGAGTGGGGGCAGGTAATCAGCAAAGACATCTTTTTCGTACTCGCTCTGCTCAAAGTCAACGAAATCGTAATATGTGTAATCCTCATCAACCGGATTTTCGTAGAAGTTTAAGTAGTGATAGTCATCGTGGTAAGTGTCATCGTCATTGATGATAACGGCTCTCAGCCATTGCGCTCCGATAATATCGATATGGCGCAGTGCCAGATACAGTTCGCGTTTTACCATCATTTCCTGCCGGACATATGTAAGTTACACAACTGATGGTGTATCCCTTGACTTGTGTCTTCATCCCTAAAGCCATTTTCAAAGTAAAACCAGCGATTGGTAGTTTCTTGAAACTGATTAAACGTAAGATCAGCTCCCGCATTTTCTCATGACCAGTCAAAWCCATAGCGTGCTCGCCCACACGCTGGTACACCACATAATAATCAGAATATTCACTCATATTAGATTCCCATCGGCGTCGTATTCTGCGCGAGTGCCCATATCTTCTTGATACTCTTCAATTCGGGTAAAGCGACAATCAAGAGGTTGGTATTTTTCCATGATTTCTTTAACGGATTTATGTACGACGAGGCAATCCGTAAACTGCAAGTCATCCCAAATTAAGTTTCCATTCAGGCACGGCAGCGAGTTTTTCTGGTGATAAGACGATTTTCTCGAAGGTATAGAGCGGGGGCAGGTAGTCGGCAAAGACTATCTTTTTCGTACTCGCTCTGCTCAAAGTCAACGAAATCGTAATAGGCAATAATTTCGGTCTAAAGGATTTCGGAAAAAATTCAGGTAGTGGTAATCATCGTGGTAAGTGTCATCGTCATTGATGATAACGGCTTTTAGCCATTTGCGCTCCGGTGATATCGATATGGCGCAGTGCCAGATACAGCTCGCGTTTCACCATCATGTTTCTGCCGGACATATGTAAGTTACATAGCTGATGGTGAATCCCTTGACTTGTGTCTTCATCCCTAAAGCCATTTAGAAAGTAAAACCAGCGATTGGTGTTTTCCTGGAAGTCATTCGCCGTTAATCGCTCGTGGAGTATCATTTTTATGCCCGACTAACACCATGGCGTGCTCGCCCACACGTTGGTAAACCACATAATAATCAGAAAATTCACTCATATTAGATTCCTTGCTTTAATGTCCATTTATGCCTTAGGCAGGTCGATCACTCGGTTGTTCCAAATCGCATGTTCTTTGCTTAATTCAGGGCGTTTAAAGTTGTACTTTCGGTCGGTTTGGCCAAAATGGTTACAGCCAACGGGGCAGCGCTCACTGGTTTCTCGAGCTTTTGTAATGCTGGTTTGGCCTCTGCATCCCACGTATGAAGAAAAATTGTTGGGGATATTGGTAAGAGCCACTTTATTTGAAACGATTTTGTCCAATAAACGTTTGCTTATTTTGTTTGTGATATCGTCGATATTAGGTGTTTTATCACTTGCTTTTGTGTTTGGAGGACATTGTTTWAWTAGTTCTTTGACCTTTTCAAGTTCATTTTTACGGTGTGGTATGAGCCTT